>JBEIFU010000342.1:0-2366 GCA_040382295.1 Alphaproteobacteria bacterium | reverse complement strand
GGCTGAAGGCCAGTCGATGCGGCATACAAACATAAAGAATGGCGGGACGGCCTTCGAATGGTCGGTCGTTGACAATCGGGCAGGAAAATGGACGTGGACGGATCATGACGCGCGGTGGCGAAACATCATGCAGATCGGACCGCAGGTCATGGAACGGGATCTGCAGGAAGCTCCGCCGTCGGCGCGCAGCAGCGGTTTCGCCTATCAATGCACGGCGACGACGTTGAGCATCGAGGGCATTCCGGGGCTCAACCAGTACGCCAAGGAGCATAACCGCTTCGGTGCCCCGCCTCGCTAGAGCAGCTTTCACTCGGGCGGAGCCGCATCCTGGCCGGGAGAAATGGAATGGATGACCTGCGAGCCCAGACCAAACGTTGAACAGTCCCGGCTAGAGTTTTGGACCTCAATGCGCACAGCCAGGTTGGTTGCATCAGCGCGGTTGATCAGTGTTGTCGTGGCGCACCGTCTCTCGACCCGAGAGGGAAACTGGCTGAGGGCGTGCAACCGGATGAGGCGTGCTGGCGCAACAGTCTTGCCACGGTATGAGCCGGTGTGAACGAAAGGGCCCCTTCCCGTGCCACATAGTTGTTGGCAGCGCAGATCCGAGGCGTAGACTGGGGATCACGCCTTTGGCTTCTCAAAGAAAGGGTACCCATGACAATGAACAGGTCTCATCTCTTCCTTGTGTTCCTTGTCCTTGGCCTCACTCCATTGCATGCTACCCGCGCGCAGGAACTTCCCGTATTCAGGGTGGCGACGGGGGCGCCCGATACGGCCAAGGCGGAGGCTGCCTTCCTCGATGCCTTTGGCACGCGCACCAAAGGCGAGGGCAAGAGCGTCGGCAACTTCGTTTGGTCGGCACGCAACGGAAACTTTCTGGTCGAGATCGATCGACGCAGCGGCGCTCTATTCCTCGCTGACGAGAGCGTCTTCATGAATCCCGAGGCGAAAACGGCAGCGCCGGACGAGGATGTAGCGCGCCGAGCGGCCGATGCCTTTGTTCGCAGACAGACGCTGCTGCCCACGGACCAGGACATTAAGGTCGACTTTTCGGGGTACTCGTTTTCGGGCGTCTCGATTGAAGAAGGCGGGCGGCGCGTGGAGAGGAAGCTCGACCGGCACGTGAATTACCGGGTGGCTGTTCAAGCCGACGGGCAGGACTATCCGGTCGTCGGAGGTGGCGGCGAGTTCAAGGTTGTGGCGGGCCCCGGCGGTCGCGTTGTCGGGTTCACGGGCGTGTGGCGGCCCATTTCCGGCATTGCCGAAAAGGTGAAAGTAAAGTCCAAGGAGCAAGCGCTCGCAGATTGGCGAGCCGCTGCGGGCAACGCCAAGCTCTCCAACCCCAGCATGTACCTTGCATACTACTCTGCGCCCGGTTTTGAGCGGCAGGAGTTCCTCGCGCCCGTTTGGGTCCTCAGCGCGCAGATTGATGCGAATGGCCGGCAGATGCCACTTCGCGTGCAGATCATCCCGGCAACAGACAAGTATGGTCCCAAACTCGCGACGGCCAGGCCTTCAATGCCCAAGCGCCCGGCGGGCCTGCCCAGGAATGAGCTGCAACCCGTCGGCAGCGATTTCATCGGACAACAGCCACCGATAAGGAGCTTGCCCTCGCCGTTGCAGAAGAAGGGGCTTCTGGATTTTCTGGTCCCCTCGGCCCATGCTCAGGTGTACGAGACGCGCGTTGAAGCTGACTCTCAATGCGCAACGTGGTGGGTCACGGATGGCCTGCCGCGCGTCATCGCAAATCGTCAGGGCTTTCTCGACGGTTGTCGCGCGCATGGCTTCACCGTGACCTCAGACTGGGGTGATGCCAATGCCTGGGAAGAGGACTGGACGACTTACGATGACACAATCGAAGGTGTCGACGCGCAGGACATCGTCTTCTATACGGGCCATGCTGACAGCCTGGGCTGGGCCCTCTCGCCTCCGCGCGATGGCAGCGTCGCGCCGGGTGATTTGGGTCGCGACGGCATGACGGATGACCGATACGGCAAGAACGATCTCGAGCATCTCATCGTTGCGGCCTGCGGGCCTCATCAGCATGCAGGCTTTGTCGCAGGTGGCGGTGATGCGGTTGCCAGATGGGAACGGATCTTCAACGGGCTTCATACTTTTCAGGGCTATGGCTCCGTCACGTTCGACACAGATGCCGAAGGCCGGCGCTTCATGGAACTCATCCGCAGTGGCAGGAGTGTGATTGCCGCCTGGTTGCGGACTGGTATCGACGTACAGCCCGCCACCAATGGCGAGCGTGCTCCCGATGGGCCAAACATCTATGTGACAGGCATGTGGCCTCGTCACCTCACGGTCCCGGAGCTTGGGGGCTGCAATGCCAGCGAACGTCTTCGCGTGGGTGGGGGTGG
>JBEIFU010000341.1:0-2371 GCA_040382295.1 Alphaproteobacteria bacterium | reverse complement strand
GTTCCTGTGAGTATCGATATCCATACTCACAGTGTCTTACCCGCACGCCGGAACGCGCAAGACGGCCCTGGCCGGAGGGATACGTTTTTGGGGCCATTCAGAAGCCCGAGCCGCTGCGAATTTGCGCATCGGGTTGAGTCCGAGAGAGCTTCGATTACCGACCTTTCCCGTATCCCTCCGGCCAGGGCCGCCTTGCGCGTTCCGGCGTGCGGGTAATACTAAATCCCGTTGATCAGAACCGATGTGCCTAGTCTCGCAGCCCGATCGACATGATCTTCCACGGCTGATCGATGGTAACTGGTGCGAGCATCCCACCTTCCGGCGCGCGATATTCGAGCAAGGCGGATCAGCGAGGGCGTGATTGGCCGGCCGGGATGAAGTGGTAGTGGTGCCGGATCGCGGCGACGACGGTTGGAATGCCCTTCCACGCTTCGGCATAGACCGCTTTTGTCTCCGCGCTCGGCTGCGGTCGGCCCAGATAGGGTTTGCCTCGGTCGTCCTGGCAGTAGAGCAGGATTGGCAACATTTGCTCGTGGAGGGGATGGGACGGATCCATCGCTGTCTTCCAGTCTGCTCGGTTCAGGTTAACCGCGGCGAGGAAGCCCTCACACCAGTCTGCCGGCCAGATGTCACCATTGCCCCGACGCCGATGGTGCGGCCTGATGATCGTGCGGTTGGTGAGTTCGGCGCCGAGGCGGTTGAAGCGGTCAGCCGCAGCCTTCATGGCAGCGAACTCCGGCGTGCCGCCGACATTGAGCGCGCCGTGCTCGAGCGCCAGGGCCTCAAGCAGTGCGCCGATCAGGTCAAGACCAACCGGACCTGCGGCGAGCGCGGTGATGAAGCCGTCGAGCATGGCAAGGTTTGTGGTCAGTGGCCCGATTGCGCGGCGCGCCTGCAGCCAGCGATCGAGTTCCTTGTCCTCCATGGCCCGTTCGGGTGCCGGGGCCTGGGCGGCACTGCGTTTGGTTGTCATGCCGCCAGTCTTGCAGGCTCGCGCGCCGCTTTCCAGTTCCAGACGAGCAACTGGTCGAGATCGGTTGCCTTGATGTCCCCGCTGACGATCTTCTCGAGGACATCGTTCAGCCAGGTGAAGGGATCGACGTCATTGAGCCGCGCGGTGTTGAGGAGGGAGGCGAGGATCGCCCAGGTCTGCGCCCCGCCGTCATTACCGGCAAAGAGAAAATTGCGTCTTCCGAGGGCAACCAGGCGCATGGTCCGCTCGACCGTGTTGCTGTCGACCTCGAGCCGTCCATCATCGAGGCAGCGCGTCAGCCCCTCCCAATGACCGAGCGTGTAGCGGATGGCCTTGGCAAGGTTCGACTGCCGGGACAGTCCCATCAGCTCGGCCTCGAGCCTTGACTTGAGGTCGGCCATGAGTGGGGCCGTATGGGCCTGCCGCCATGCGCGCCGCTCCTCGGCACTCTTGCCGCGGATACGGCCTTCGATGGCATAGATGGCGGCGAAGCGCCCGATGATGTCGGCCGCGATCGGGGAACTGGTCTGCTGGTGGACCTCGACGAACTTGCGCCGTGCATGGGCCAGACAGAAGGCGAGCGTGATTGGACCGCCCGTGCGGTCGGGATGGCCCAGCTTCTTGTAGACGGCATAGCCATCGACCTGCAGAAGGCCTTGCCAGTTGGCCAGTTGTGTCTCGATCTCCCGATGACTGCGTCCGTCGGCATGGATGTAGACCACTGCCGGTGGGGATGGCCCACCCCAGGGCCGGTCATCCATGGCATGGGCCCAGAACTGGGCCTTGTGCGTTCGCTTCAACCCCGGTCTTCGCACCGGCAACGGTGTCTCGTCGCAGAAGATCCGGTCGGCGCGGTGGACCGCAACCAGAAGGCGCTCATAGAGGGGGCGGAGCCACCATGCGGCTTTCTTCATCCAGCGCCCCAGGGTCGAGCGGTCGAGATGCACGCCGTGTCCGGCGAGCATGCTGACCTGTCGGCTGAGCGGCATGGACCAGCTGAACTTCCAGACCGCGACGCTGGCGAGGAGGGCTGTGGTCACCATGCCACCACTGATGGGCCGGGCCCTGGCGGGGGCCTGCACGACACCATCCTCGCAGGCCCGGCAGGCATACTTCGGCCGGATGGTGCGACGGACGCGCAGGATGGCGGGAACGGCGTCGAGGGCCTCGGCGATCTCCTCGCCGATCCGGTGCAGGGCTCCGGCGCAGCACGGGCAAGCCGTATGCCTGGGTTCGATGATCTCGTCGATGCGCGGTAGGTGGAGTGGGAGCCGACCCAGATTACGTCGGGCCTGGCGGCGCTCCCGTTGTGGCGAGGCCGTCACCGGGGCCTGCGCAGGCGCGTCATGAGCGGGCGCGGGCGGCGGGCCGAGATCGCCGAACTCAAGATCAAGCTGG
>JBEIFU010000340.1:0-2372 GCA_040382295.1 Alphaproteobacteria bacterium | reverse complement strand
CCGCTCGGAAATGCGCCGCGTCAATATCTGCCTGAATCGCCCGCGCTACGGTGCTGGCGTGCTGACGTCCTGGAAAACTTGGGACGACATGGGCGGATCGTGGAAGCAGTGAGCTTCCCCGGCCACGCGCCCGATGGCCACCGGAGCCCGCGGGCTCCCGCGTGTTGGCCGTTCGGCACCGTGACCCCGCCCGACCCCCGATCGTCGTCTGTAGCGCCAATTGGGGGGCCTCCTGCGGCCCTGACGCCTGCCGAGCTTGATGCAATGCCGGCGGCTTTGTTCTGACACTGGAGAAACGACAATGAGGATTGAATACACCGCCAGCGTTTTCACTGCAGCCGGATGGCGCAGCGTTGCGATCACTGCTGACGCCGAGCGCGTCAGCGACGGCATGGCCCGCGTCGTGGCCGTGACGGCCATCGATGGCGAAGACCCGCGCCCCGGCATGAGCCGCACCGGCGCAAGGCGCCAGCAGTACAACGGCGCCGCCATTGCGGCGCGCGAAGTCGGCGCACGTAAGCGCCTGTCGGCGTGCAACCTTTTGGAGAATTGACGATGCCCCTGATCCTGACCCTGCCGGCCGATTGTGCCGGCGCCGATGCCGCCGCGTTCTCGCAGGATGGCGAGTTGCTCGCCTGTGGCGCGCGCGAACACTGCGAGGACGTTGCGATGCAGGCCGCCGGCCTGTACTGCTGGATCGACCGCGGGCGCGCTGTCATTCGGCGCGATTTTGAAAACCGGGAGGCATGATGCCCCTAGTCCTACGCAACTGCACCCCGCCCCCCGAGGCACTAGCCCGGGGCCTTGAGGCCGCTCACGCCGTCCTGGCGGCCGCCAACATCGCCCCGCACGCCGCCTGGCTGCAGTCCGGCTACCACGTGGCCTGGACCGATGCCGCGGCCATGGCGGCATGGTATCGGGCCGAGGACGCCGCGGTTCGGGCCGCGTTCGGTAGCTGGCGCGGCGCGCCACTGGCGGTGGCCATGGAATGGGAGTCGGACCCCCCTGGCGCGGAGTCTGCGGCATGATCTGGGCCGCCCTAGCCCTCTTGCTCGCGCTTGCGCTGGCCCTCCTGCTGGACCTATAATGCGCACGCCCGCTCTTGGCGGGCCTTCGCTGTTGTCTCCTCCCTGCCGGGCACCCTGCCGGCTTCCGTCCCCGGGTTGTAGCTCACGCTCCCCGGGGATTTTTTTCAGTCATCAGCGGTGCGGCGGAATTGGTGGACTTTCGCGCTCGCCTGCGCTGACACTGCGGCGTCTCGCGCTTCTGACTTCGTGCCGGTAAACTCTGGTGCGGCAAAACAGTGCGCGGCAGTCTGATGCGCGCGAGACTTGCACATTCCGAAGTCGCGCCACCCGGCCTCAGTGAGCGCAAGCGTAAGCGCCTGCTGCGTAATGCGGATTTGCTGCGGCGCGTGCTCCTGCAGCCGCTCGATCATGCGCCCCCATGGCCCGCAGATGACCGATGGGCGAAACTCCTCGGCGCGTCGCTGGATACGCTCCACCAGCCAAGTCTCTGACACGCTGCGGGATTGGTTGATCATAATCTGCTTGGCATCTGTCCACGGCGGCGCTGCGGCTGGATTAAAACCGCTCACGTCACGCTGCCGCAGATACGCCGCGCCAGCCCGCAGCCCGCCGGCCTTGAAATACCGCCACAGTTCGCCGGATTCGTCCTCAGTCATTTTCGGCGCATCGGTCCATGTAACCCACCACCGTCGGTCGTCACTTGGAATCGCAATTGCATCCCGATAATTGCTGAAGGCTAGAACCATGGCCTGATTTACGACCTGTATCGGATGCTGCCCTTTACGCTGCACAGTCAGCAATTCCGGCGGCGCAGCCAGAATCGGCTTCAGCCGGTTTTCCAGCGCGCGACGGTCAATAGCTTCTGACTGCCGCAGTTCATTGAAGATAATTACCTCGTTTTCGAGGAAATACCCCCAGACCTGCTGCAATTCTGCGGCCTCGACGCTGGTGCAATTGCTTTTCGTCTCGCCGCCGATTGCATACAGCAACGGGGCTATCATCGAGTCTTTGCCTGCGCCAGGCACGCCGCCGATCAAGAGCGCGTGGTTGATTTTTACGCCCGGATTCTGGACCTTGAACGCCATCGCGTCCAGCAGGTGCCGCCGTTCTGCCGGGTCCGAGATCAACCGCTCAACGTGCGCCAGCCACGGCCCGGGGTCACCGCCCACGCAGTCAGGCCGAGCGTTGCGCCACTTGTTGCCATAGACCTGCCCCACGTGCTCGCACAGGACCGCTCTGCCAGGCGCGTAGGTGATGCCCTGAAGCATCCTGCCGCGCATCGCCGCTCGGTTTTCGTCGTAACTGGTGGCCGCCTCAACCCGGCGCGCCCCGCCTGATGCACTG
>JBEIFU010000339.1:0-2397 GCA_040382295.1 Alphaproteobacteria bacterium | reverse complement strand
TGGTGATGCCTGGCGACAACGTGACGATGGACGTGGAGCTGATCGTTCCGATCGCGATGGAAGAGAAGCTTCGCTTCGCCATCCGCGAGGGCGGCCGCACCGTCGGGTCGGGCGTCGTCGTCAAGATTACGAAGTAACGCGAGAAGGTTGGGAAACAGGAACTGGCCATGCAAAGCCAAAATATCCGCATCAGGCTGAAGGCTTACGATCATCGCGTGCTCGATGTTTCAACGCGCGAGATCGTGAACACGGCCAAGCGCACGGGCGCTCGCGTCCGCGGGCCAATTCCGCTTCCGAACCGTATCGAGAAGTTTACCGTCAACCGCTCACCGCACGTCGACAAGAAGAGCCGTGAGCAGTTCGAGATCCGTACTCATAAGCGGCTTCTCGACATCATTGACCCGACACCGCAGACGGTGGATGCGCTCATGAAGCTCGACCTTGCGGCGGGCGTGAGCGTTGAGATCAAGCTGCAGTAACCAACGAGAGAAGATGCGTGCGATGCGCACAGGTGTAATCACACAGAAAGTTGGCATGATGCGATTGTTCACGGAGGATGGACGTCATGTCCCCGTGACGGTCCTCAAGCTTGACGGGTGCCAGGTTGTGGCGCAGCGCACAGTCGAGAAGGACGGATACAGTGCCGTCCAGCTGGGCGCCGGGCTTGCCAAGATCAAGCGCCAGACCAAGGCTGATCGCGGTCACTTTGCGAAGGCGCAGGTGGAGCCCAAGCGCAAGCTTGCAGAGTTTCGCGTGAGCCCGGACAACATGATAGAGGTTGGTGACTACATTACGGCCGATCACTTTGTTCCGGGCCAGATGGTGGACGTGTCGGGCGTAACGGTCGGCAAGGGCTTTGCGGGTGTCATGAAGCGCCACAATTTTAGCGGTCTCGAGGCATCGCACGGCGTTTCGATTTCACACCGGTCGCACGGTTCGACCGGCAATCGTCAGGATCCTGGGCGCACCTTCAAGAACAAGAAGATGGCGGGCCACATGGGGCAGGTCCTCGTGACAACGCAGAATATTGAAGTCGCGAAGGTGGATGTCGAACGTGGTCTGATCATGCTCAAGGGTGGGGTGCCTGGGGCAAAGGGAAGCTGGGTCATGGTTCGGGACGCTATCAAACGTCCGCTTCACAAGGACGCGCCCAAGCCGGCGGCAGTGAAGAAGCCTGAAACAGCAACGGCGGCGTGAGGAACAGGTCATGAAACTCAAGGTCACCACGCTTGACGCCGGCGATGCCGGAGAGGTCAGCCTCAGTGAAGAGGTCTTCGGTGTTACGCCGCGGGCCGACATTCTTGCCCGTGTAGTGCAATGGCAGGAGAACCGTCGGCACAAGGGTCAGCACCGTACCCTGACACGCCGCGAAATCGATCGAACCACAAAGAAGATGTACAAGCAGAAGGGAACTGGCCAGGCTCGCCACGGTGCCCAGTCGGTTGCCCAGTTCCGCGGTGGTGCGAAGGCTATGGGCCCCGTGCTTCGGTCTCGCGAGACGGATCTGCCGAAGAAGGTTCGTGTGCTTGGACTGAAGATGGCGCTGTCGTCCAAGAGGGCTGAGGGTGACCTCATCGTTCTCGATTCAGCGATTTCTGCCGATGCGAAGACAAAGAGGATGGCGTCGGCGTTCGGAAAGCTTGGGCTGAAGTCGGCGGTGATCGTCGATGGTCCCGATTTCGATACCGGTTTCCAGCGCGCGGCACGAAACATCCCGCAGATCGATCTTCTGCCGGTTCAGGGCATTAATGTGCTCGACGTTCTGCGTCGGCGGAAGCTCGTTCTCACGAAGGCCGCGCTGGCCGCACTTGAGGAGCGCCTGAAATGAGTCAGGTTCAGCATTACGCGACAATCATTTCGCCGGTTATCACGGAGAAGTCGACCAAGCTCTCTGAGAGCAATCAGGTTGTTTTTCGTGTGCCCGGCACGGCGACGAAGCCGGAGATCAAGAAGGCCGTTGAGGCGTTGTTCAAGGTCAAGGTGAAGTCGGTCAACACGTTGGTCACGAAGGGTAAGAAGAAGCTCTTTCGCGGCCGGCCCGGCGCGCGGAGCGACGTCAAGAAAGCTGTCGTCACGCTACAGCCCGGCAATACGATCGACGTGACGACGGGGCTCTGAGGTAAGATATCATGGCATTAAAGACATTCAGACCTACGACGCCATCGACGCGCCAGCTTGTCCTGGTTGATCGGAGCCATCTGCACAAGGGTCGTCCCGCCAAGGCTTTGACCGAACCCCAGCATTCCAGCGGGGGGCGGAACAGCGATGGTCGAATTACATCGCGTTGGCGCGGTGGTGGGCACAAGAAGCTCTATCGCGTCATCGACTTCAAGCGGCGCAAGTTTGATGTTGAAGGCACCGTGGAGCGTCTAGAATACGATCCCAATCGGTCTGCCT
>JBEIFU010000338.1:0-2411 GCA_040382295.1 Alphaproteobacteria bacterium | reverse complement strand
TATGACGAGCCCGTGAACATGGCGATGTACAGGCCGGGGCGCTGGCCGCAGCCTACCATCCTGTTTGCCCGCGACACTGGCGGCGACGAGCTTTACCAGCTCTACCTGCAGGATGAGCGCAGCGGACGGGTGACGCGCGTGACTGACGGGCGTTCCCGAAACACGAGCGCCGTGTTCTCGCGTGACGGGAAGTGGCTTGCGTGGACCAGTGTCGCATCGAATTCATCCCGCTACCGCATCTTTGTCGCCGATGCGAGCGATCCGAAGAGCGCTCGCGTTGTCCTTGAGGAGGACGGCAGCTGGTCTGCCGGTGATTTTTCTGCTGATGGGCTGACGCTTGCGGTCACACGCGACATCTCGGTGAGCGAACGCGAGCTCTGGCTGATCGACCTTGTCAATGGTCGCAAGCTGCAAGTGCGTCCGTCACCGGTGAAGATCTTCAGGAGTTCGCCGGTGTTTGCGCCAGATAGCCGGTCCCTGTTCTATGTCTCCGACGAGGACAGCGAGTTTCGGCGCGTCGTGCGCTATGACCTGAAGTCGGATGACGAGGAGGTGCTTACGGATGACCTCGACTTCGATGTCGACGGGCTTCAGCTTGCACCGAACGGGCTGGTGCTTGCCTTCACAGTCAATGACAACGGCTATTCGCGCCTGTTTCTGATGGATACGCGGAAGTACCGCAAGACGCCCGGGCCCCGGCTTGCACCGGGCGAGATCGAGGATTTTCGCTTCAGTCCGGATAGTCGAAGACTTGGCTTCACGCTCAACGGGACGGCGGGGCGTGATGTGTTTGTCTGGGACTTGGGCAAGAAGCCGCCTGTGCAGTGGACAGACAGCGAGTTGGGTGGTCTCGACAAGTCACAATTCGTGACGCCGGAGCTGGTCTCCTACGACACGTTCGACAGTGTGGATGGAAAGCGTCGAAAGATCCCGGCTTTTGTCTACAAGCCCCAGGGTGCTTTGGGGAAAGTCCCGGTGCTGGTGGTCATTCATGGTGGGCCTGAGTCCCAGTTCCGCCCCAACTTCAATGCCTTCATCCAGTACATGGTGCAGGAGCTGAAGATTGCGGTGGTTGCGCCGAATGTCCGCGGATCCACTGGCTACGGGAAGTACTATGTCGAGCTCGACAATGGTTTTCGCCGCATGGATGCGGTGCGTGACATCGGGGCGACGCTTGACTGGATCGCGGCGCAACCGTCCTTCGAGGCGCGCCGGGTTGCTGTCTATGGCGGGTCTTATGGCGGGTTCATGTCCTATGCCTCGATGATCGAGTACAACAATCGCCTGATCGCTGGCGTCAGCATCGTTGGCATCTCCAATTTCGTCACGTTCCTGAACAATACGAGTGGCTACCGGCGTGACTTGCGGCGGGTCGAGTATGGTGACGAGCGCGATACCAAGATGCGTGAGTTCCTGCAGCGCATTTCGCCGCTGACAAATGTTGCGCGCATCAAGCGACCCATGCTGATCATCCAGGGTGCCAACGACCCGCGCGTGCCGGCAAGCGAGGCAAGCCAAATGCTGAAGGCGATCCGGGCCAATGGCGAGGAAGCCTGGTACCTGCTAGCCAAGGATGAAGGGCACGGTTTCCAGAAGAAGTCGAACCGGGATGCCCAGAATGCGGCTATCGCAGCGTTCCTGAAGCTCAAGCTTGCCGGGCAGCCGCTTCAGTAAAGGCGGGCGCTCAGCGGCGGGCGTTGAACAAAGACGTCAGGACAAACATCAGCAGGGCAAAGGCGCCGAGTGCGAGGATGCCCTGCCAGCCACCGATGATCCAGACGGAGACGTTTTCGGCAAGCGTCTCGGCCAGCCAGCGTGCAGCGTCTCTGATGGCGTCCAGGTACTCCCTGTCCTGCATTCCCGTCCCCTGTTCTTTGGGCAAATTGGCGCACTTGCGCCCCTTCGCCATCAGCCCGTAACAGTGAGAGAACATAAATCAGGCTCAATTGCGGCAGGCAACCGGTGGCAGGGACGATGCAGGGTACGATACAGGAAGTGCTGGCACTGCTCGACCTTGAGCAGATCGAGGTCAATATCTTCCGAGGAGTCAGCCCAAAAGACCGGTGGCAACGGGTTTTCGGGGGGCAGGTCCTGGGGCAGGCGCTCGTGGCCGCCTCACGAACAGTTGAACAGCGTGTCTGTCATTCCCTGCATGCCTATTTCATCCGCCCCGGGGATCCCCGGGTGCCGATCCTCTACGAGGTTGATCGGGCGCGCGACGGCAAGAGTTTCACGACCCGGCGTGTCGTGGCCATCCAGCATGGCGAGCAGATCTTCAATCTGGCGGCGTCGTTTCATGTCCCCGAGGAGGGGCTTGAGCATCAATTCGACATGCCGGGAACTCCCGGACCTGAGACCCTCGAGCCGGAGGATCTGCGACGGCAGCGTCTTGCCCAGCAGCTACCGGAGGC
>JBEIFU010000337.1:0-2429 GCA_040382295.1 Alphaproteobacteria bacterium | reverse complement strand
TGCTTTTGCTGACCATGACTTTGGTGCCCCTGGCCGGAATCGAACCAGCACGCCGTTGCCGGCAACAGATTTTGAGTCTGCCGCGTCTACCAGTTCCGCCACAGGGGCCCTTGTTCCTCGGTGCGCGGCTGGCAGGTGGGAGTGGGTAACCAATCCCCTCGCGCAAGGGGGCGCATATTAGGGGGCGGCGGCCTTTCGTCAACACGGGTTTTGGGCCGATTTTGGGGGTGCGTGGGGTTTGTCGGGGGCGTGGCCTCGACCCTATACTGGGTGCATGAGCCGATCCCTGCTTCCCCCGGGCCTCGAATCGATCGTTGGCGCGCGCGCATTTTTTGCGGTGGCGCTGCTGGCGCTTGCGAATTTCATCATCATCGGGGCCTGGACCTTCCAGATCCTGGGCGGGCTTGCGCCCTGCCCGCTTTGCCTTGAGCAGCGCGTGCCGTGGTACCTGCTGATCCTCGTGGGGTCGGCGCTGACTTGCGGCGTGGTCCAAGGCTGGTCACGGCGGGTGCTGGCCGGACTGTTTGCGGTTGCGGTCGTGCTGGCGCTGTGGGCTGCCTATGGCGGTCTGTTCCATGCGGGTGTGGAGTACAAGTGGTGGAAGGGGCCCGAGACCTGCTCGGGGGGCGGCGTTGTCACGCCCGATCTGGACCTTGACCAGCTGCGCAACACGCTCGTGCCGATGTGCGATGCCGTGGCGTGGTCGCTGTTCGGCATTTCGCTGGCAGGCTTCAATTTCCTGTTTTCGCTGCTGGGTGCGGGGCTTGCCGGCCTCGGCCTGTGGCGCGTGTTGAAAGGTTGATCGGCATGAGCTCGATTCCCAAGGCGTCGCCCCGGCACATGGGGCCTGATGCCGCCGCGAAGAACCTGGCGCGGATGCTGCGCGTGGACCATGCGGGCGAGCATGGTGCCGTACAGATCTATCGGGGACAGCTGGCCGTGCTGGGACGAACGGCGTCGGCCTCGACGATCCGGCACATGGAGGCGCAGGAGCAGGCGCATCTGGAGACGTTCGACCGGCTGATCGTGGAGTACCGGGTGCGGCCGACGATTTTTTCGCCGGTGTGGCACGTCGCAGGATTTGCGCTGGGGGCTGCCACGGCGCTTCTTGGTGAGAAGGCCGCCATGGCCTGCACTGCGGCGGTCGAGGACGTGATCGACGAGCACTATGCGCAGCAGATCGTCGCGCTGGAGGCGGATGGCGCGCCGTCCCAGGCGCTGAAGGAGACGCTGCAGTCGTTCCGCGCCGACGAGATCGCGCATCGGGACACGGCGCTGTCGCATGGGGCGGAAGAGACCCCCGGCTATGGCCTATTGTCGGGTGCCATCAAGGCCGGGTGCAGGCTTGCCATAAGGCTTTCGGAGCGGTTCTGAGCATGGCATCGAGCGACGAGGCCTTCCTGCGCCGACAGGCGGCGTCCCATCCGCGGCGCGCGACTGCGGCAGACCTGGGGCACGCGGCGGATACGCTGACGGCGGCCTTTCGCGATGATCCGGTGACATCATGGCTCGGACGCAAGGACAGGTGGCGCGACGAGGGGCGGCGCGTCCTGTTCGGGCATCTCGTCGAGGTGCTAGGCCTTGGGGGCAACGAGCTCTGGCTGGCGGATGACTACAGCGCAGTTGCGCTCTGGGTGCCGCCTGCCAAGGCGGATCTGCGGATCCCCATTCGCGAGGAGCTGCGACTGCTCGGCACCATGATCCGCTTCACGGGGCTCGGGGGGCTCTGGCGGGCCAGCGCGTTCCGGCAGGTGGCCGACAGGTATCACCCAAAGGATCAGCCGCATTTCTACCTGATGACGCTGGGTGTCGACCCGCGGTTCCAGGGGCAGGGTCTTGGGTCATCGCTTCTTGCAGCGACGCTGGAGCATGTCGATGCGCAGCGCCTGCCCGCCTATCTTGAATCATCGAGCCCCAAGAACGTGCCCCTCTATCGGCGGCACGGGTTCGAGGTGACGAACGAGTTTCGTCCGCGGTCAGATGGCCCACCCGTCTGGGGCATGTGGCGGGCGGCACGCTGACGCCCGAGCGACTCACGGCTCGAGTTCGCTGTCCCAGTAGAGATAGTCGGCCCAGGAATCGTGGAGATAATTCGGCGGGAACAGTCGGCCGTTGGCGTGCAGGAGGGCCACGCTTGGCTTGTTCGGGCGCTGGTGGGGAAACATGCCGGCCTGGTGGGGCAGTTTTCCACCCTTGAAGAGATTGCAGGGTGAGCACGCGGTGACGACGTTCTCCCAGGTCGTGCGGCCGCCGCGCGAGCGTGGGATGACATGGTCGAAGGTCAGTTCATTCGCCGTGTGGGCGCAGCCGCAATACTGGCACTGGAAACGGTCGCGCAGGAACACGTTGAACCGCGTGAAGGCGGGATGGCGCGAGGGCTTCACATAGGTCTTGAGCGAGACAACCGAGGGCAAGCGCATCTCGAGGGT
>JBEIFU010000336.1:0-2438 GCA_040382295.1 Alphaproteobacteria bacterium | reverse complement strand
GCGCGGCTCACGATCACGCTCATCGCGTAATCGAGGTAGGAACGCTTCATCTCGTCTTCGATGGTGATCGGGATGATTTCGCCACCGGGACGGCCGGGTGCACCGGCGGACGGGCTGTTGTTCTTCGTGTCGGACAAGGGGGTCAATGGCCAGTTGGAAAGAGAAGTGCCAAATCTACCCCTTCTCGTTGGCCAAGCCTAGGAAAAACAAGCGAAATTCGATCCTTTTCGCGGTCAGAACCTTGCCAATTTCCGCCCACCCTGTGGACGCGCGGTCACAGCCGCCACATGGAGCTCGAAGAGCCGTCGGTTTCACGCCCCGCGCTAGGCAACACCAGAGTTGCGTTTCCCTGCAGCAAGGAACAGGAACAGACCTGCAGCCAGCATCAAGGGCGCTGTAAAAGCCCCGGTCACGGGCTCCCCACGGCCGATTGTCATCAAGAGGTGGAGGGCAGCGTTACCCGACAGAAACGCCGCAAACAGGTAAGACGCCGGCAGCATCACGGGAATGGCACGCTCGACGAGGATCGTCATCAGGAACAGTACGATAAGAGTCCCGCTCATATTGACCAGCCACACATCGAAGTTGAACGGCGTGAAGTTGAGCGAAGGCAAGAGCAGGTTCACGAGGCGCTCAAGGTCACTGTAGAAACCGAAAGTGCCGTGGACGCCTTCATCGACGATATGGAGGGCGAAGACCAGGCACGCGAGCAACCAGGCAACCGTCCAGCGGGACACCGAGATGGACATGCGTGAACTCCTTTCTTGCAGAGGCGCGGCGATGCATCAGGCCACACGCTAGGGGCCCGGCCGCGGCCCCGCCTTGACTTCGATCAAGCCTCCGGCCCCACAGGCGTGAGAACGGTCGCGAAGCCGCCGCCGGGCGTGCGGAAATTCGTCGTCTGCCCGCGATAGAGACGGGCAAGGCGCATAAAGGACCGCCCCTCATAGGCAAAGGTACGAATGTCGCAGCGCATCTCGCCATGGCCGGGCACCGTGACCCGAGAGGGGGGGACCAGCGCCTGCGCGACATAGTCGTCGCTGGCGACGATAGCGTCCCAAGTCTTGCGGGTGAGCTTAGCCCCAGCGTAGACGCCTCGTGACCCGAAGCCGCTCATGGGCTTGAAATAGAGCTGATCACGCCGTTTCCATAAGTCGGCGACGTTCTGCGGCGACAGGACGACCGTCTCGGGAATGGCCATCGCCAGTGCGGCGCTGGCATCTCGATCGAGGCCAGCGGCAGCAAGAAACGCAGGATCACCCATCAGGGCGAGGTTCCGCTTGCACGCGAGCAGCGCATGCGCGCGCGGCCCAGGCGTGATCCACGCAGCACCGGCTTCCAGCGCTGCGTGCAGGGGCCTGTCCTCGGAACGGGCGAGCGCGAAGCTGGTCAGGCGATTGTAGACAAGGTCGATGCGTTCGTCGCCACGGCGCAGGACGCCATCGCGGAAGTCCAACTCGCGCGGATCCGCAATGATTGCGTGGATGCCATGGGCCTCAAGCTCGCGGGCGGCGAGGTGGAACTCGAGGGCCAGGAACTGCTCATCGGGTGCATCGTCGACGATGGCAACGCGGGGCAGCTCTTTTCTGCCCGCGCACGCCCATTCATTGCGCACCTGCCGCACGAACAGGTCGGACCAGTAAGATAGCGGATGCGCGTCGGCCCTGCCGGCGCTGTACCTGGCGTCGTCCATGAGCGCGCCGTGAAACGCGCCGCCGGCGTTCGTGTTGATCTCGATGAGCCGCGGCCCTTCGGGCGTTAGGTGAAAATCATAGCCTGAAAATAGGCCGAAGTCGGGCTGGGTTGGCGACCGGGCAACCGGTGGTGCAAGGCGCAGGACGCGGCTCTGATAATACGGAGACATGACGAGCGCATGCACTGCTGACACGACCCGATCCATGGCGTCGCGGTCGGCGGCAGACAGACTGACATCGACCGCGGCCACCCGCCCCTCGAGGCCTGTGACAGCTCCGTGCCTGTCGTCAATGGCGATGGTGCTCATGCGGCCACGCTTCCCTTTGGCCCAGCTGCGTGCGGGCTTGCGGCTGCGAGGATTTCGAACCAAACGGCCGTGGCGGCGAATGTCTCGGGGCGCAGGGTGTAATGCATCCATCGACCCAACTTTGTTGCGGCGACGAGTTCGGCCACAACGAGGACCTTCATGTGGTGGCTGATCGTTGCCTGGGAGAGGCCAAGTTCCCGCTCGATATCGCAGGCGCAGACCTTGCCCTCGAAGGTGCAGCAATCGGACCCTGGCTTGCGCAGGAAATCGAGGATGCGCAGGCGGGCGGGGTCGCTGAGGGCCTTGAAGATGAGTTCTTTTCCTGTCATGCCCTAATATATCGACATATATCGATGCGTCAATCTGTGGCTGATTTCCGGGCTCAATCTGGGGAGTGGGTCCAATCGCGCCCGCGCGGCCGGGCTGGTGGAGGGGT
>JBEIFU010000335.1:0-2472 GCA_040382295.1 Alphaproteobacteria bacterium | reverse complement strand
GCAGTGCTGCGCAGATAGCCTAGCTGGAACCCTCGCCAAACCAGCGGCGGCAGGCACGGCTGAAACTGGTCGGATCCTCGAAACCGAGAGCCTCGGCCATCTGCGTGCGAGAAAGCCTGCCTTCGTCGAGCATCGCGCAGGCACGCGCCTTTAGCTCCGTATCCAGCATCTGGCGGAAGCTGGTGCCACTTGCCGACAGGCGTCGCACAAGCGTGCGGCGTGACACGCCCAGTTCGCGGGCGGCCTCCTCCTCGCTGAGCCTCGCCCTGCGCTGCCGCGCAATAAGTGCCTGTAGCTTCACCAGAACCGGATTCGACGCGTGGATGCGCCGGGATGCAAACTCAAGCTCGGCAAGGGCCGCAGCATGAAGCCCATTATCAGCAAATGGCGACGGCTGACCACAAAGGGAAAGCGGAACAGAGAGCGAGAGATCCTTCCGGGCAAACGAAACATCGCCAGTAAAGGCTTCCCGGACACGGCCAACATAGGACGGCTGTGGCCAGGGAAAACGGACTTCAATCTCCCCAGCACGCTCCTCGAGAATTGGAGAAAGCATACCGGTCACACCCAGCATGACGGTCAGGCTCAGGGCCCTCCACGCGGCCGGCTCGATATCGACCGTCGAGGCACAGATGATCCGCAGCTGGTTCCGCTGGCGCCGAGCATCGATTGACAGGAAAGGTGCCCTGACATGCGCGTAACGCGCAATCACATCCACGCTTTCACCGACGGTCGGGGCGCTGCGTACCGCCGCCTCTAGCGATCCCTGCATGGCATTAGCCCAGGCCGCAAGCGCGTCGAGCGGCCACGCTTCGCCCACATAGCGCGTCAGATTTTCGCTAAGCGTGACGAACGTGAAGAGGGTTACCTCGGCACCAGGCTGCGCGAGGGCGGACTCGTCAATATCCGTGCCTGCGACGAGGCTCTGCCGCAGCGCCGCAGTTGTCCCGAACCGCTTCAGCAGAAAGCGGACATATCCAGCCGGCGCGGGTATCGATTTTTGCGGATCTTTGCGTGTAACCGAAATCATGACTTGGCGCAAAATGCCACAAAATCGGCGCAAGGAACAACAGCAACCCAGCTATTCTCGACCAGGTTGTTCAGGATCGTCAGGAGCAGGAAATGGCGTTCACAGGCCAGACCAAGAATGGGGAGACCGTGACCTATGTCGACGGCAAGCGACATCTGTATGTCCTGTCTGTCATATGGCCGATGATCCCGACGCTCTCGGTTGCGGCTTTTGTCCTGAGCGGCAACAACGTGCTGACCACCCTGCTGCCGGTAATCTTTCTCTTCGTCGTGGTCCCGATCATGGATGCCATCGTCGGCGAAGACATGAACAATCCGCCCGAAGAAGTCGTCGAGCAAATGTCGAAGGACCAGTATTACAGGTTCCTCGTCATCAGCACGGTTCCGCTGTTCTGGCTCGGCTTCCTGTCGACGGCCTGGCTGGTCGGCACACAGGATCTTCCCTGGTGGTCGATTCTCGCGCTCATCATCGGCGTTGGTGCCACTAATGGCAGCTCGCTGACCACCGGGCACGAGCTTGGCCACAAGCAGTCATCCGTCGACCGTTTCTTCGCCAAGCTTGCATGCGCCGTCTGCGGCTATGCCCACTTCTGCATCGAGCATAACCGCGGCCACCATGTCTGGGTATCAACACCGGAAGACCCGGCCAGCTCTCGCATGGGTGAAAGCATCTATCACTTTGCTTCCCGTGAATTGCCAGGCACATTCGTGCGCGGGTGGGAGCAGGAAAAGCTTCGCCTGTCAAAGCGAGGCAAGAGTTTCTGGTCACTCGAGAACGACATCCTGCAAGGCTATGCAATCACGCTGGCCGTCGCCTTAGCTCTTGTCGTCTGGCTTGGCTGGGGCGTGCTGCCCTTCATCATTGCCCACCACTTCGTCGGCTGGTACGGCCTGACCCAAGCCAACTATGTCGAGCATTACGGCCTGCTACGACAGAAGCTGCCGAACGGTCGCTATGAAGCCGTCCAGCCGCGCCACTCCTGGAACACCAACCACATCTTCTCGAACCTGATCACCTTCCACTTGCAGCGCCACTCGGACCATCATGCCAATGCTCTTAGACCCTACCAAGCGCTGCGCGATTTCGCTGACTTGCCGCGGCTGCCGAGCGGCTATCCCGGCATGTACCTCCTGGCGGCAATTCCGCCCCTGTGGTTCCAGGTGATGGATCCGAAAGTGGTCGCCTGGGCCGGAGGCGACCTCAGCAAGATCAACATGCACGCCCCTGCCGCCGACGGGATCCGGGCCACATATGGCCGGCAGCAGTAGCAGATAGCCTGAGAACCCCGTCGGGGAAGAGCATCAGGCAGGTTGCAGGACCATCTGCACAGTGCTTATCCTTGCGCCGTGGCTTAACAAGGATCGGCGAAGCGCGATGAACTTCAGGAAGATTGCACTTGTAGCGGGCGGAATTCTTGCCGTGCTGGGTACAGCAGGATACCT
>JBEIFU010000334.1:0-2504 GCA_040382295.1 Alphaproteobacteria bacterium | reverse complement strand
TCCGCAAGTTCGATTTCATGTCGCCATGGGAGGGTGCAAAATACGTGCTGCCCGGTGACGAGAAGGCAACAAAGCCATGAGCACCGGCACTGAACCGCACGCCCGGAACATGAACATCAATTTCGGGCCCCAGCACCCGGCCGCCCACGGCGTGCTGCGTCTGGTGCTTGAACTTGATGGCGAGGTGGTCGAACGCGTCGATCCGCACATTGGCCTGCTGCATCGCGGCACTGAAAAGCTGATCGAGAACAAGACCTACACGCAGGCTGTTCCTTATTTCGACCGGCTCGATTACGTCGCGCCGATGAACCAGGAGCACGCGTTCGCGCTGGCGGTCGAAAAGCTTTGCGGCATCCAGGTGCCCGTGCGCGCGCAATATATCCGTGTGCTCTATAGCGAAATTGGTCGCATTCTTTCGCACCTCCTCAACACGACCACCCAGGCCCTAGACGTCGGCGCGCTGACCCCGCCGCTCTGGGGTTTCGAGGAGCGCGAGAAGCTGATGGTCTTCTACGAGCGCGCCAGTGGCTCGCGCATGCACGCGGCCTATTTCAGGCCCGGCGGCGTCCACCAGGACCTGCCACAAGCCCTGCTCGACGACATCCACCAGTGGTGTGTGGAGTTTCCGCGGGTTGTCGATGACATCGAGTGCCTTCTCACCGACAATCGCATCTTCAAGCAGCGCAATGTCGATATCGGCGTTGTGACGGCAGATGATGCGCTGGCCTGGGGCTTCTCCGGCGTGATGGTGCGCGGATCCGGCATGGCCTGGGACCTGCGGCGCGCCCAACCTTACGAAAGCTATTCCGATCTCGCCTTCGACATTCCGGTAGGAAAGAACGGTGACTGTTATGACCGTTACCTCTGTCGCATCGAAGAGATGCGAGAGTCGACGAAGATCATGAAGCAGTGCATCGAGAAGATGCCCAAGGGCCCGGTTCACGAGATGACCGGCAAGTTCGTACCCCCGAAGCGCGGCGAGATGAAGCGCTCGATGGAGGCGCTTATCCATCACTTCAAGCTCTACACCGAGGGCTATCATGTCCCCGCTGGCGAAGTATACGCCGCGGTCGAAGCCCCCAAGGGCGAATTCGGCGTCTACGTCGTCTCGGACGGCACGAACAAGCCCTATCGCTGCAAGATCCGCGCGCCGGGGTTCCCGCACCTGCAGGCGATGGACTATCTCTGCAAGGGCCACATGGTTGCCGACGTCTCGGCCATCCTCGGTTCGCTCGACATTGTATTCGGGGAGATTGACCGGTGAGTACCCGCCGCCTCGCACCCAACCAGCCCGCCACCTTCGCCTTTACGGCCGAGAACCAGGCGTGGGCCCAGAAGCAGATCGCCAAGTATCCCGCCGGCAAACAGGCTTCGGCTGTCGTGCCGCTGCTGTGGCGCGCGCAGGAGCAGAATGGGGGGCATGTGACTGAACCCATGATGCGCGTCATCGGCGAGATGCTGGGCATGTCGCCGATCCGCGTCCTCGAGATCGCCACTTTCTATACGATGTTCAACCTCAAGCCGGTAGGGGAGCATCTGCTGCAGGTCTGCACAACCACGCCCTGCTGGCTGCGGGGTTCTGATCAGGTCGTGGCGGCTTGCAAGAAGCACATCCACCCGCAGGCCGAGACCGTCTCGGCGGACGGCAAGCTTTCGTGGATGGAAGTTGAGTGTCTTGGCGCGTGCGTCAACGCGCCGATCGTCCAGGTCGGTGATGATTTCTACGAGGATCTCGACGGCCCGCGGGCTGAGGCGCTGATCAATGACCTGCGCAACGGTCGTGCGACGAAGCCCGGCTCGCAGATCGGTCGACAAGCTTCAGCGCCTGAGGGCGGCCCGACGACCCTGAGAGAGGTGAAGTCCTGATGCTGGCCGACGCAGATCGTATTTTCACGAACCTCTATGGGATCCATGACTGGGGCCTCGATGCTGCGCGTCGCCGCGGGGCATGGGACAATACCAAGGGCTTGATCGAAAAGGGACGCGACTGGATCATCGATGAGATGAAGAAGTCGGGTCTGCGCGGTCGCGGCGGCGCAGGCTTCCCGACGGGTCTCAAATGGTCCTTTATGCCGAAGCAGACGGACGGCAGGCCCTCGTACCTTGTCGTGAATGCCGACGAATCCGAACCCGGCACGTGCAAGGACCGGGACATCATGCGACACGATCCGCACACGTTGCTGGAAGGCTGCCTTGTTGCATCCTTCGCGATGGGTGCGCATGCCTGTTACATCTACGTGCGCGGCGAGTTCCGTAACGAGTACAAGCGCCTCGATGCCGCCATACAGGAATGTTACGACGCTGGCCTTTTCGGCAAGAACGCAGCTGGCAGCGGTTGGGACTTCGATTGCTACGTGCACCATGGCGCCGGCGCCTATATCTGCGGCGAGGAGACGGCGCTGATCGAGAGCCTTGAAGGCAAGAAGGGCATGCCGCGTCTCAAGCCGCCATTCCCGGCCAATGTGGGCCTCTATGGCTGTCCAACCACCGTAAACAATGTCGAG
>JBEIFU010000333.1:0-2538 GCA_040382295.1 Alphaproteobacteria bacterium | reverse complement strand
GGCGCGCCGGAAAACCCGACCGCTTGGGCCATTGGCGAACTTGCGCGCACGCGCTGGCAGCCAGACGGCGCCAGACTGGAGACGACGGTGCTCCCCGTGACCTTCGACCTGTGGGAGGGACACGCCTTGCCGCTTATCGGCCGCCTGCGACCTGTCTCGGTCATTGCCTTCGGGCTCAGTGCCAAGACGACCGGCATCACGCTCGAGTCGACCGCGCGCAACGCCGTGGACGTGGAACGCCCGGATTTTGCCGGCAACCGCGCCTCTGACCGGCAGGTGAAGGCTGATGGGCCGGCGACCGTGCCAACGGCGCTGCCGCTCTCGGCCATCGAGACAGCCCTTGCAAGAGAGCGTGTTCCCACCGTCCATTCCGACGATGCGGGTGATTATCTCTGCAACATGCTGTTCTATCGCTTGCTCGAAACGGCCATCGACACCGGTGTCAGACAGTCCGGTTTCATCCATGTGCCTTATCTGAGAAGCCAGATCGACCGCCTCGGCGCTGCCGGGCACGACATTGCCCACGGCGGAACGCTTGAAGAGGAGGTCCTGCTGCGCGGCATGAAAACCGTCATCGCGACCTGCGCCGCGGCCCTTCCGGCGGGCTTGGCTGTGTGATTGTGGCTGTTTTCTGAACCTTACCTTTCTTGAGACGAACTGCTCTTGAGACGAACCGCTCTTGAGAAAAACTGCAGGCTGGCCTGAAGTCTTTGGGTTGGTTGGACGAAGGGGGTAGGCGATTGCTGCTTCAAGACCAGCCTGCAGATGGACTGCGAGGCATCATCGTGAGACGAACATTCCTTGCATCCAATCCGGAGGGGCCATGTGCTCCGCGAGGCCTCTGGTGCGGGAAACAGCCCGAAATCGAATGCAGGAACATAAATAGTACTTCTACTTTCGTTCCACAACCCCCTGCGACGCTTTTGAGCAGGATTTTCCCGAAGACACCCCACTCTCCCAGAAAAAATCCCGTCATGGTTCGCGAAGGCGAACCACCCACGTCTTTGCAACGGTTGTAAAAAAAAGAAGGACGTGGGTGGTCTGCCTTCGCAGACCATGACGTTGCTGAATGAAGCCAGTCTGAAAAGTGCACTGTCACCGAAATTAGTTGCTCTTGGACCGCACCGTCGTCTCCTCAAGCGCCCGCCGCAGCGACTGCGTGAACGCCGCAGGCTCGTCCATCCAGATCGAATGCCCCGCATTGGGGATCGTCTCGAGCCGCGCGTTCGGGATCTTCGTGACCAGCTTCGGCCAGAACGTGGGGCCCAAATCCACGTAGTCGTGTGTGCCGATGATGACGCGCACAGGGCCCCGAAATGCCTTGAGCGCCGGCCAGACTTCCTTGATGGCCTTGCCGTATTCGGGGTCGTTCAGCACGGCGCCCGCCACATCTTCGTTGTAGTAGACCATTCCACCTAGCATATGTCGCCAGTTGCGACCGCTGTAGGTGTTCACCGCGGTAAAGGTGATGCGCCATGCCATGGTTCGATCGCGATCCGTCCAGGAGTAGCGACGAGCAAGTTCGCGGTCGGATTCGAACCCGTGTCGAGTGGTCCAATCCGCGGGCAGCAATCCTTCAGCCACCGCAATCTGTCCGAACCGGCGCTGCCAGTCGCGCTCGAATGTCTTCAGTCGCTCGGCGTTTGCCACGGCGTCAGTCTCGGCGAAGTCGGGCCAGACGTCATCAAGAAACGTTGGCCGTTCATCGCCAAATGCGGCCGGCGTCACGGCCCCGACGAGGATCAATCCCGCAACACGCTCCGGGTGCGCGCGCAGGTAGCCATAGGCAAGGTGATTGCCCATCGAGTGTGCCATCAGCGTTATCTTCTCGAGGCCAAGTCGCTGGCGCAGTTGTTCCAGGTCCTCGACCAGCGCCGTATAGCTGATCTTCGCGGGCGGGTTCACCGGTGTGCGGAGCGAGCCGCGCTGGTCGTAGAGCACGAACCTGTAGGTATCTGCGAGCGGCCTGATGGCGGGAACGAGATAGCTGTGCTCGGCCCCCCAGCCACCGTGCAGGACGATCACGGTGTTACCGGGCTTTGCCTCGGTACCGTACTCCGCAATGTAATGCTGGACCTTGGCACCATCCGCGTCCGTGGTGCGCATGTACCACTGCCTGACCGGCACGCCCTCCTCCGTCGGCCACCCAGACGCCGCGCGTGCCTCAAACATGGCAAAGCTGAGCCCCATGACGCAGGCCGCTACGATGGAATACAATCCTCGAAAACGCATGACACCCCCATTTTCGGGGAAAACTCCCCGCTAGTGACAAGTTTACAATACGGACCTTGTCGGAAATAAGGCAAGCCCAAAACCCACCGCAGCCCCCCATCCACCCCGCCGCTGGCGCGCCGGGGCACCTTCCCCCGCTATCGCGGGCGGGAGGGCAATCACGTTGGCGATGATCTGCAATATTTCATTGCCCTTCTCCCGCGATAGCGGGGGAAGGTGGCAGCCGTCGCCGCAAGGCGACGGATGACGGATGGGGGCCTGACGCGCCCCGCTACTTGATCTTGTACCTGACCGGCATCTTCTTCG
>JBEIFU010000332.1:0-2546 GCA_040382295.1 Alphaproteobacteria bacterium | reverse complement strand
ACCACGCGCCTCGCCCACCTCATCGCATCCCGCAAGGCATGGCCAAGCCAGATCCTCGCCGTCACCTTCACCAACAAGGCCGCACGCGAGATGATCGCCCGCACCGGCGCTGTCATCGGCGAGATGGTCGAAGGCATGCCGTGGCTGGGCACGTTCCACTCGATCTGCGCCAAGATGCTGCGTCGCCACGCCGAGCTCATCGGCCTCAAGCACAATTTCTCGATCCTCGACGACGACGACCAGCTGCGCCTGCTCAAGCAGGTGATCGAAGCCGCACGCATCGACGACAAGCGCTGGCCTGCGCGCCAACTCTCGTCCCTGATCGATAGCTGGAAGAACCGGGCGATGACCCCCAAGGACGTGCCTGCGGGCGAGGCCTTCGCCTACGGCAACGGCAAGGGTGCGGAACTCTATGAAGCCTACCAGCAGCGGCTCAAGGCCCTGAACGCGGTGGACTTCGGCGATCTATTGCTGGACGTAATCACCATCCTGCGCACGCACCCGGAAGTGCTGCAGGATTACCAACAGCGCTTTGCATACATCCTTGTCGACGAATACCAGGACACCAACGTCGCCCAGTACCTCTGGCTCAGGCTTCTATCGGCCCAACGCCGAAACATTTGCTGTGTGGGCGACGATGACCAGTCGATCTATGGCTGGCGCGGCGCCGAGGTCGACAACATCCTGCGTTTCGAGAAGGACTTCCCCGGCGCAAAACTCGTGCGCCTCGAGCGCAACTACCGTTCGACCCCCCACATTCTCGCCGCCGCATCCGGCCTTATCGCTTCCAACAAGAGCAGACTTGGAAAAACGCTCTGGACTGACCTGCCAGACGGCGAGCGCGTGTCGGTGCGCGGTGTCTGGGACGCCGAGGAAGAAGCCCGCACCATCGCAAGCGACATCGAGCAGGTCGCGCGCAACCGCGGCAAGCTCAGTGACATCGCCATTCTCGTGCGCGCCTCCTTCCAGATGCGCTCATTCGAAGAGCGTTTCGTGCAACTCGGTATTCCCTATCGCGTCATCGGCGGCCCGCGCTTCTACGAGCGGCAGGAAATCAGGGACGCGCTCGCTTATCTGCGCGTGATCGCGCAGCCCGACGACGATCTGGCCTTCGAGCGCATCTTCAACAAGCCCAAGCGCGGTCTCGGAGATGCAGCCCTGCAAGCCGTGCACAAGATGGCCCGCGTACTCAAGAAGCCCCTCCTCGCAGCTGCCGCAGCCCTCACCGAAACCGACGAGGTCCCCGCCCGCACCCGCAGCGCCATCCGCGAGCTCGTTCAGCAATTTGCCCGCTGGCGCGGCCAGGTCGACGCACTGCCACACACGGAACTTGCCGAGATCGTCCTCGACGAGAGCGGCTACACGGCCATGTGGCAGGCCGACCGCACGCCCGAAGCACCAGGGCGCCTTGAAAATCTCAAGGAACTCATCCGCTCGATGGAGGAATTCGACTCCCTCGGCGGCTTCCTCGAACATGTCTCGCTTGTCATGGAGATCGAGCAGTCCGACACACAGGACAAGGTCACCATCATGACCCTGCACGGTGCCAAGGGCCTCGAATTTCCGACCGTGTATTTGCCGGGCTGGGAGGAAGGACTATTCCCGAGCCAGCGCACGCTCGACGAAAACGGACTTCAGGGCCTCGAGGAGGAACGCCGCCTTGCCTATGTAGGGATTACGCGTGCCCGCGAGCGCGCCTGCGTCTCCTACGCCGCGAACCGCCGCATCCACGGCATGTGGCAGAGCGCCGTCCCCTCGCGCTTCATCGCCGAGCTGCCACAGGATGCCGTGGTGTTCGAGAACGATCCCGGCCTGCCCTACGGCAATACGACGCTCTCCGCTGGGCCCGCCTTCGATAGCACTTACAATTCACCCGGCTGGCAACGCGCCCAGTCCCGCAAGGGCGAAGTCTTCGGCAGCCGCCCGGCACTCGAATCTCATGCGGAACTCGTCGCAACATCCGACCCCGCCGCGACCGAGTACCAGCGCGGCGAGCGCGTCTTTCACCAGAAATTCGGCTACGGCCGCGTGACATCGATCGATGGCAACAAGCTGACGGTGCGCTTCGACAAGGCCGGAGAGAAGCGTGTGATCTCGAATTTCGTCGCGAGGGCCTGACACCATGGCAACCTGCTGGAAAGCGCGTGCAATCCTGCCTCGACGCGACGCCATGCTGCTGAGTGAAGCGCTCGAGCTGATCGAGCCCGCCCCCGTTGTATCGGCATTTGAGCTGGGCGAACGAGGACTATGGGAAGTCGAGGCCTTCTTCGCCGATCAGCCTGATGAAACGGAACTCGAGCGCCGCTTCGGCATACCCATGCGCGTCATCCGGATTGAAGACGAGAACTGGGTCGCCCGCGCCCTCGACGGTCTGCCGCCCGTGGCCACAAGCCGCTTCTTCCTCTATGGCAGCCACGATGCAAGTCTCGTTCCCGCCAACGCCATAGGCCTGAAGATCGAAGCCTCCTACGCCTTCGGCACCGGCCACCACGGCACTACGCGGGGTTGTCTTCTCGCCTTCGAGACACTCGCGAGGCGCCGCAGTT
>JBEIFU010000331.1:0-2558 GCA_040382295.1 Alphaproteobacteria bacterium | reverse complement strand
TGAGGGCCTTGAAGATGAGTTCTTTTCCTGTCATGCCCTAATATATCGACATATATCGATGCGTCAATCTGTGGCTGATTTCCGGGCTCAATCTGGGGAGTGGGTCCAATCGCGCCCGCGCGGCCGGGCTGGTGGAGGGGTCTTGATGGGCAGGCGCGGGATGGAAAATGCCCCCGGGTCCCACGGCGCGACGAGGATGCCTGCGGCAGCACCATCGGAAAGAAGCGCTGCCACCCGGTCCCGTTCAGCTGGTGCGAGGGCTTGGAAAGAGCGCCTCTGTTCGTTGAGGCACCAGGCACGGTAGGGGCTGGCCGGCACCCGGATCGAAACATCGTTGCAGGTGAAGCTGGCTGTGCGCACGCCCTTCACCACCGCATCGGCATGGGCCTCGAGTTCAGGCAGATGCACGGTTGCAGCAAGGCGCAGCAGCGCCGAGAGTGATACGGGGACATCATGGACTGGCGGATGGCTCGCGAAATCATTCGGCGTGATGGCCCAGAGCCGCGCCACCCACGCAAGCGTGCGCGGCGCTCGCTGCCGCATGATCCCCGCTGGTGTCGGATCGGAAGAGAAGTGTCGGAACATGGAGCCAAAGACGCCGATATCCGCGATCGTTGGGCGCTGGCCCATCAGGAAGGAATTGTGCGCGAGAGCCTCTTCCATAGCCTCGAGTGTGGAAACGTAGACCTGCTCGATAGCACCGCGGGTCTGCGCGGTCACGCCGTCACGGCGCAGATAGACATGCTGCTGGCGGCGCGTGATGAATTGGCGGCGCAGGAGCAGAGGCAGGGGGACATCACGGAGCATGCCGCGCGCAAGGCGGGCGCCCATCAGGCGAGCATCATCGCAGAACGACCAACGATAATGAAGCGCAGGCCGCCAGAGGGCCTCGTCACCAAAATCCTCTAGCAGCAGCGCCACGAAGCGCGCGACCGGCTCTGCCGGCAAGAGCGCTGGTCCGGGATGAGTGGACTCGAGATGGCGGATCATCAGCGTGGTGTCAGTGAGCCATGTGCCATCGGGAAGCTCGACCTGTGGCATCTGCAGGATGCCCGTCGCCCGACCGCAGGCGCGAAAGCTGCCCGTTGTCATCTCGCGCAGTTCGTAGGCAATGCCCTTCGCGCGCAGATAGGCCTCGAGCTTGCCTGTGAAATAGGAAAGATCGAGGCCGTGGACGATGAGCCTCGGCTGTTGATGCGGGCTATTCACTTGCATCCGCGAAGCCTGTCACGGCGCGCAGGCGCGCGCCATCCACGTGTTCGTCCGAGGCGTCCGGGATCAGAACGGGATCTCGTCGTCGCCCGAGGCCGAGAAGTCGTTGTCGCTGCCGCGGCCGCCGCCGACCGCCTTGCGGCCACCACCGCCACCCATGGACGCACCCTCGAGAGCCGCTTCGCCCCCCTTGCCGTCAAGCATCACGAGTTCGCCACGGAAACGCTGCAGCACCACTTCGGTCGTGTACTGGTCCTGGCCATCCTTGTTCTGCCACTTCCGGGTCTGGAGCTGCCCTTCGAGGTACACCTTAGAGCCCTTGTGAAGGTATTTCTCAGCCGTCTTGGCGAGGTTTTCGTTGAATATGACAACCTTGTGCCATTCCGTGCGCTCTTTGCGCTCGCCCGTCGCCTTGTCACGCCAGGCCTCGGATGTGGCAACGCGCAGGTTGACCACGGGTTCGCCCGATGCAAGCTTGCGGACCTCCGGATCGGCACCCAGATTTCCCACCAGAATTACCTTGTTGACGCCAGCCATACCCTTGTTCCTTCCGTTATCGCTTGTGCTCGCTCCCGGTTCAGGCGTTTTAACCACTGGACACGGGACGCCGCCACCATTGCCGGGGTAATGTGTTCCTGTTACGTTCTAAAAGTCAAGCGAAGAATCGTCAAATCTGTGGAGTGCAGTGAACCGTGGCCCGGGGACAACCGAACAAGCCTCTGATGCACAAGAAAATCTCGATCCGGGGCGCGCGCGAGCACAACCTCAAGAATATCGACGTCGACCTCCCCCGCGACCAGCTGGTGGTCCTGACAGGCCTGTCAGGCTCGGGCAAGTCATCGCTCGCCTTCGACACGATCTATGCCGAGGGCCAACGACGCTATGTCGAAAGCCTCTCGGCCTATGCCCGCCAGTTCCTGGAACTGATGCAGAAGCCCGACGTCGACCACATCGAGGGCCTGTCGCCGGCGATCTCGATCGAGCAGAAGACCACCTCGCGCAATCCGCGCTCGACTGTGGGCACAGTCACCGAGATCTACGATTACCTGCGCCTGCTCTTCGCACGTGTGGGCGTGCCCTACTCGCCCGCCACGGGCCTACCGATCGAAAGTCAGACGGTCAGCCAGATGGCAGACCGCGTGCTGGCGCTGCCCGAGGGAACGCGGCTCTATCTCCTCGCCCCCATCGTGCGCGGACGCAAGGGCGAGTACCGCAAGGAACTCCAGGACCTTCAGAAGCGCGGCTACCAGCGCGTGAAGGTAGATGGCGCCTATCACGAGATCGACAAGGTCCCGGCGCTCGACAAGAAGCTGAAGCACGACATCGATGTGGTGGTGGACCGCATC
>JBEIFU010000330.1:0-2565 GCA_040382295.1 Alphaproteobacteria bacterium | reverse complement strand
GTCGGCAGGCGGCTGAGGCTCTCCGCGTCGCGGTCCGCCACGGTCAGCTGGTAGTCTCCGTTGCTGCCAAGCATGGCCGTGATCGCGCTACCGATCTTGCCGCCACCCAGAAGAATGAGTTTGACCACGTCCGCCTCCCTGTAACCGCCTGAAACAGATAGGATTTTAGGGCGACGAACAGCCGATCTGTAGCCTTCAATCCGTCGTTTCTTAGTAGAATAACAAGCAGATCAACGGTATGATCGGCGAAATGACGGACTCAATCGATCAAAAC
This sequence comes from Alphaproteobacteria bacterium, assembly GCA_040382295.1. Classification (GTDB taxonomy): domain Bacteria; phylum Pseudomonadota; class Alphaproteobacteria; order Micropepsales; family Micropepsaceae; genus SZUA-430. The sequence continues at coordinate 2,291 of JBEIFU010000330.1, read as the reverse complement.
CTCCTCGCCCTGCTGCGCGCCAACGCGCGCGAACCCATAGCGGTGCTGGCCCGCAAGCTGGAGCTGGCAAGGTCCACGGTCCAGGAGCGCATCGAGCGCCTGGAGCGCAAGGGCATCATCGCCGGTTACACGATTCGGCAAGGCATCAGCCACGCCGACCGCCAGATCCTTGCCCACGTCATGATCAGCGTCGATCCAAAGATGGCAGCCTCGGTGACCTCTGACCTCAAGAAGATGCCAGAGGTCCGCACACTGGCCGCCATCAGCGGCACCTACGACCTCATGGCCGAGCTCGAAGCCGAAACAACGGCAAGGATCGACGCCGTACTCGACGCCATTGGCCACCTGAAAGGCGTCCAGAAAACCATGTCGTCCATCGTGCTCAGCGTGAAATTCGAGCGTTAGGTCCGCCGCCCCGCGGTCGTACCCAGCACCGAGACGTGGAAACCGGCATCACGCACGGCCTGGCAAATCGCCTCGGCGTGCAGGGCATCACGCGTCTCCACGCTGACACGTAACTCGGCATCCTTGGCGGGCATGTCGGTCAGCATGCGATTATGCGCAACCTCAATGATATTGCCGCCCGCATTCCCGACCAGCGTCGCCACACGTGCAAGCACGCCCGGCCGATCCTCGATCTCGATGGATAGCGTCAGGATACGCCCTTCGCGCTGCAACTCGCGTATGATCACATTGGACAGAAGCCGCGGATCGATGTTTCCACCACACAGCACAAGCCCCACCCGCCGGCCCTGGAAAACCTCCGGATACTGAAGCAACGCCGCAAATCCTGCTGCCCCCGCACCCTCGACCAGCGTTTTCTCGATGGACAGAAGCATGGCAATGGCGCGCTCGATATTCTCTTCAGAAACAAGCAGCACGTCATCCAGCAGCTGCCGGCAGATTTCGACAGTCTTGGCCCCGACATTCTTGACGGCAATGCCCTCGGCAATCGTCGGTCCCCCAATGGGTGCCTGAAGGTTCTTCAGCGCGTTCGACATCGAGGGAAACAACTGCGTCTCCACCCCGATCATGCGGATCGAAGGCTTGATCGCCTTCGCTGCAATGGCAATACCTGATATTAGCCCGCCACCACCCACCGGCACGACGATCATGTCGAGATCGGGAAAGTCCTCGAGCATCTCGAGCCCGATGGTTCCCTGGCCGGCGATGATCTTGTCGTCGTCATAGGGATGAACAAAGACGAGGCCCTTCTCCGCCGCGATATCGTGGGCAACCTTGTCACAATCAGCAAGCGTCATGCCCCTCTGGATCACATGCGCGCCATGGGCCATCGTGTACTTGACCTTCACGAACGGTGTTGTCTCCGGCATGACGATCGTCGTGGGAATGGCAAGGCGGGTCGCATGATAGGCAACACCCTGCGCGTGATTTCCCGCCGACATCGCGATCACGCCGCGCCGACGCTCCTCGGCCGTAAGGCTCAGCAGCTTGTTCAACGCCCCGCGCTCCTTGAAGGACGACGTGAACTGCAGGTTCTCGAACTTGAGATGGACCTCGGCACCCGTCAGTTGCGACAGGGTCTGGGACCGAAGGCAGGGCGTGCGCTGAACTTGCCCCTTGATGACTGTCGCTGCCTGCTGGATGTCTGCAAGTGTCACGGCCATGGCCGCTTGTTCCCCGGATCAAAGTGAAGACGCTGTCGATCACATTTTCTGGATCGCCGGGCCGGACAATGCGCCAACAGGACTCGCATTGGTAGCAGCGGAGGGATTTGAACCCCCGACCAAGGGATTATGATTCCCCTGCTCTACCACTGAGCTACGCTGCCGCTCCAAAGCGAGCGCGGGATGTAAGGCGGCCGCCTCGGCTCTGTCAAGGCAACCGCGCGGCTTGAGCGCTCATGGCCGCGGCACCGTGCTCGGCCTCCTCCCGCATGATGAAGCCGCCCCCCAGCATCCTGGCCGGTTCATCGAAATCATAGAGAACGCAGGCCTGTCCGGGAGCAACACCCTCCTCGGGATCCAGCAACTCCACGTCGACCCGACCGTTCACAACGCGAATCTCGGCGCGCACAGGTTGACGGGTCGACCGCACGCGGGCCAAAACAGGTCGCGGTCCGGCATCAGGCAAATCGGCAGAAAGCCAGTTCAGATCGCGCAGGCGGATGCGCCTTGTGGCAAGCGCCTCGCGAGGCCCGACAACGACCTGGTGACGCGCAGCGTCGATGCGCAAGACGAAAAGCGGCTCGTGATGCGCCAGCCCCAGCCCCTTTCGCTGGCCAACCGTGAAATGGATGATGCCATCGTGCCGACCAAGCACCCGACCCT
>JBEIFU010000329.1:0-2601 GCA_040382295.1 Alphaproteobacteria bacterium | reverse complement strand
GGGATCAATGCGGGGTTGCGCAGGTGTATCAGGAGGGCAGGCATTTGCGTTCTCATGCGTTCGTCAGGGCTTTCGGGGGTACTTTGGCGGCGTCCGAGCGAAGGCACAAAAAACCCCTCCGGAGCGCCAACTCGGGAGGGGCAAGAAACCAAAACCGCGTGGGGCTTCGATCAGATGGCTCCTCCAGGGGCTGCGCGTGCTGCCGACGGATGCGCGGCGGCGGCCGGCGTCCACGCAGCGTTTGAATTCATGATGGTCGGCATCGGGCAGCTTGTCCTTTTCAAGGGAGCGGGTGAATAGCCGTGATCTTGATCTGAAGTCAAGCGCGACGCCCTCTTCAACCGGCAAGGGATCGCATCGCCGATGAGAACACGCGCCATGCGTCATGCTCGATGGCTACCGAAGGGTACTCCACAGGCTTGGCTTGCGTGACATTGAACAGACATCAAAGCGTCAGCAGGAAGCAACGATCCGATGGTTACTAGCGAATCATTCCGACAGCGTTCTTCGCGTCCTGGGCACTGTCGGTTTCGCAATTCACTGATCTGTTTTCTTGAACGACGAAGCGATCGCGGCTTCGGCGAAGGGGGGGTTGCATGCGCCTGCATGATGCTGTGTCTGTCGTCCGGGAACCGCTGCATGTGTCCATGCCCTGCGGTGCCCTGCATCATCTTCCGGGGGTCAACACCATCGCAACCGAAGTCTGTGCGACACCCATCCGCTACGTGCTGGACGATGCCGTGGCCGTCACCGTGGCACAGGCTGCGTTCGGGGACACGGCTCAACTTGCCAAGTGCATGGACCTTGCGCGCATTCCCTCACCTTCGCTCTGGATGGAATGGAGCGAAGCGGGGCGGCGGCGCGTCATGCAGCAGTATGGTCTGTCGAACCCGATGGATACGCGCCAGAGCGGCGGACGGGCTGGCTTGCTCGTGCGCGCCGATGAACGCGGCCGACGGGGCTACATCGATGTGGCGTGGGACGGGGAGACCGGGTTCCCCGACCTGTCGCCCGTCCGGGTGAGCTTCGATTTCGATGATCCGACCTTCTCGGCGGTAGCTGCCGATAACCCGTTCCTGCGGGGGCTGCGTATCGAGGGCAACGAACCGCTCTGCAAGCTGTTTTCCCACGCGCGCTTCTCGATCAATGATGCGTGGCGTGACTTCTATCGGTCGGCGTGCAAGACGGAGGGAGAACTGGCCGATGCCGTTCGGCAGAACATCATGGTCGTCGCGGCGGACTTTCCCTATCTTGTGGGTTTCTGCCTCCTGCTCTCGGCACGTAACGCCCTCGAGCGCGTGCCTGTTGAGATGGCACGGCTCAACGCTTCGCGCGCCAAGCGAGGCAAGGAACCGCTTCTCGACCATATCGAGGTCAAGGCCATGCTGCATGGGGTTGGCGGCAATGCGCTGGGCGAGACCCGGGCAACGCGGGCACATTCGCGGCTGCATTTCGTGTCAGGTCATCTGGTGCGCCGGGGTTCGGGCATCTACTGGCGACGCGCCCATGTTCGTGGCAACCCGCAACGCGGCGTCATCTCGAGCCGGACCGTGGTCGTACACGCCGAGGCGACGATGCACTGAGACAGGCAAACTGGCGTATCTGCAAAAAATGCCTTGTCGCCTGCCCCTGCCCGCGGTTTGTGCGTGGCGCCCTTCGAAGCTAGACTTGTCTCTTCGACATTCGAAGGACATGACCCATGGATTTCCGCATTCCGCCGCATATCAAGGACCTGCTGGCGCGCATGGACGACTTCATCGCGCGTGAGATCAAGCCGCTGGAGAATGAAAACGACAATATCCGCTTCTTCGACCATCGGCGCGAACATGCGCGGACCGACTGGGACCGGGATGGCCTGCCGCGGCATGAGTGGGAAGACCTGCTGCGCGAGATGCGTCGGCGTGCCGACAAGGCGGGCTTCCTGAGGCTTCCCCTGCCCAAGGAATATGGCGGGCAGGATATCGGCAACCTGGCCATGGCGATCATCCGTGAGCACCTTGCTGCGAAGGGGCTGGGGCTGCACAACGACCTGCAGAACGAGAGCTCGATCGTGGGCAACTTCCCGCAGGTGCTGATGTTCCGTGACTTTGGCACGCCGAAGCAGCGCGATGAATTCATCAATGGCATGCTTGCGGGCACGCATCGCGCGGCGTTCGGCCTGACAGAGCCCAAGCATGGGTCGGATGCGACCTGGATGGAGACGCGTGCCGTCAGGGAGGGCAAGGGCTGGCGCATCAATGGCGAGAAATTCTGGAATACCGGGGTTCATGTTGCGAACTACGACATGGTGTTTGCGCGCACGAGCGGGAATGACGGCGATGCCCGTGGCATCACGTGCTTCCTGGTGCCGATGCAATCGCCTGGCGTGAAGGTCGAGTTCTATTACTGGACCTTCAACATGCCGACGGACCATGCGCATGTGACCTTCAAGGATGTGTGGGTGCCCGATGACGCGGTGTTCGGCCCGATCGATAACGGGCTGGTGCTCGCGCGGCATTTCGTTCACGAGAACCGCATCCGACAGGCGGCGTCATCCCTGGGGGCCGGCGTTTACTGCCTCAATGAAAGCATCGACCACGCCAAGGCGCGCAAGCCCTTCGG
>JBEIFU010000328.1:0-2623 GCA_040382295.1 Alphaproteobacteria bacterium | reverse complement strand
CAGAAGCGGAGGCATATCTTGGTGACATGATGAGCGGGCTGCAGCGACAGGTGATGGACGAAACGCTCTCCCTGAAGGCGCTTGCGGATCGCGTGAAGCGGATCAACGACGCGGCCACGCGCTTTTCCAAAGACAGAAATGCGAAGGCCTATTGCGAGGCGCTCGATGCGATCGCAAGCGACAGGGACCCTTGAGGGCAGGTTTGTCGGCCGCTTGATCACCCCCTGGTTGTACGAAGAGCAGTCAGGACAACCGAGCGAAGACCAAACCATGTGAAACTTGACAAGGAGAGACCAGGAAACATACTCCGCCCGTCCCGAAGTCGATACGAGCCGCGTGAAAATGCAGTTTCAAATCAGAGACAGCAGGTCGTTCGCGCTGGCACTGCTCGCAGTGCTGGCCTTCAGCGCATCATCGCGACACGCATCGGCTCAGGAAGAAGAGCAATCCTGGCGCACGCCACCACCCTCCAGCCAGCGAACGCAGACGCGGCCCGGCAACTGCGATCAGCTCGACACACGAGCCCAGATCGTCATTGCGAACATCAACCAGCAATGGGGTTCCAGACGCTCCCCCTGCACACAGGCCAAAAAGGATCGCATGATCTGCTTGGAACGAAAGCGCTTCGTGAGCCAATGCCTGGCCGAAAACCGTGCGGAACAGGACAGAGCCGATCAATGTCTTCGTGAGGCCGAAGAGCGTGTGCAGGCCGTTTGCGATCCGGATGCCCAAAGACGGGCGCCATGGCTGGGGGACTAGGATTCGAACCTAGACAACTGGAATCAGAATCCAGGGTCCTACCGTTAGACGATCCCCCAACGAAGGGCGCTTTCATAGACCGTGGGCCAGCGCGCATCAAGGCCCTTCGAGTGCACCGAACCGGGTACAGAAAGCCCAGAAAACAGGGTTTCAGATCGGCTCGGCCCTACTGCGCAGCGTTCTTGTGCGAGGCCGGCAGGGACAGCGCGCGGGAGGAAACAGTGCGCGGCCCAGTCGCCTGACCTTGTACAGGGGTGTCGACCCTGTCCGGTTCGGTGTGCTCACGAGGGTCTTCGGCGTATTCGACCGCGCGCACGACATCATCGTTGTCTTCAGCGTCCCGCAGAGATTCATCAGCCACATGCGCCGAGACCGCCTCTGCCGCTTCATTGACAGCAGAGGCCTGTGCAGCCGTTATCTGTGCGCGCTGGTCCTGCAGGAAGGGCGCCACATCCTTCAGCGTGTCATGAAGCCCGAAGGTCAGACGCTTGGCGCGCGCGACAAGTTGACCATAGTCATAAGAGGTGATGCGAACATTGCGGTACCGTCCCTCGATCCGGGGGTTACCTTCGTACTCGTCCACGGACCCGCCGATCACGTAGACATCGACCGGATCACGCTCTCGAATGGCTCCTGCTCGCATCAGGTCACGGACATTGTTCCACGCCTGCATTTGCTGCTCCCCGCCCACGGCCACGCGCGGCCCCTTGAAGGTCAGCACAAGCGTGGGGTCGGCTTCCTTGGGATTGGCGTTGTGAAGTGCCGCAGACGAGCTGGGGCGCGCCACGGCCCCCAGGCGCCCGTCGACTTCGTAGTCACCATCGCCAACGACGTATTCAGGCTCGAACACCCAAAGTGCGCGCTGGGCCATGGCGCCAGCATCGCGATCACCCGCCTCATGCGGGTCCGCCCAAACCATCTCCATCTCGCTGATGGTCTCGAGACGGTCCCTCAGCCGGTCCAGCGCCGCAACGATGCCGGGAACACTCCATGTCGCGATCACCTCCTGCATTTGCTGTGCTTCTTCAGCATTCAGGCCAAGCAGGCGCCCGACAGCCTCTTCCGGCGCCCGGGTACCCAGCCGCAGCCAGTCGACCAGCATTCCAGCCTCCGCGAGCTTTGCAGCGAGATCCATGATCTCCGCGCGCTCGGCGTCCGAGCCTGCCGGGAAGGACGGCAGCGACGGCACAACGGGCGCCGGATTGGCGGCCCTCTGGCTCATGGCAAGCTTCAAGCCCCGATTGTCATGGTCAAGGCGCTCAAAACGCATCTTGATGTAGTTGCGGCGGCGCTCTTCCTGCCACATCAGCACAACCGCGACCGCAAGCGGCGCTGCAACCCCCAAGAGAAAAAGAAGCAACGATCCCATAAATGGGCCCCCGACCAGCTACAACGGCAAAGCGAATGCAATTCCCCGACGGCGCGTATTTTATACCAGCGTGCCCCCGGGGGACCGCAACCCCAAAAACATGAAACCTCTGTGCAGGTTGCACCAAAAGAAGGCACTTCTTAACGAGCCACCGATTGCGCATGGGCAACGCGGCAAGTCCCAACGCCGGCTCGGTTTCCACCGAGGTTGCCTAACAAAGTTTTTTGTGAAGGCCTGACCGACAGAAAATCCAGTCGCTGTTCGTCGGCAATGATTTTTCTGGCTGCGCCAAAAAGCGGTTCATGCAAACGGGGTTGAGCAGGCATAATCCATGGCATTGCAGCGTTAATCTTGGCTGCAAAACGGAGCAAGGCAACGCACGGTCGACGAAACCTCGCCGAGGCCCGCAATCGAAATTGTCGGAAAACATGGTTTTTTGCGTCTTGAGGCGGGTCAAGTCAGGCCCGCGGCCATCCACCACCTTGGCGAGCGCCT
>JBEIFU010000327.1:0-2626 GCA_040382295.1 Alphaproteobacteria bacterium | reverse complement strand
TCCAAAGCCAGCGCCTCAAGCACATCCGACAGGTCATTGCCCGCCGACCACGGCATATGCACCTTGCATTCCGGGGACAGGAAGGTCGAGGGCTTGTTGGGATAGCCGAAGAACCCGACCGGCGCCTTCGTGCCGATGGCCACGCACTGCCGGAAGCCCGACAGCATCGGCACCGCCATCTCGCCCAGGTAAGGCACGCGCTCGGGCTTCGTGCGCCCCCGCCCGCGCGCCAGGCGCGACATGAACGTGTCGGTGAAGAGCCGCGCGCCCGTCTTCTGCGCGATGGCTGCCGCCAGCCGCATCGGCCGCTCGAGCCCGCCATGCCCGCCGATGAGAAGAAGCGCGGGCTCCCCTGACGTCAGCGCCGCCGCAGCCGCGCGCACAAGTGCTGCGTCAACCGGCGCCTTCTGCACTGCAGGCCGCCCCGCACGTGCCGGCACCGCGCCCATGTCCGACCAGGCGATGTCCGCCGGGACGATCAGCGTCGACAGCCCGCCATTGGGCCGCATCGCGATGTCGAAGGCCTGCCGTACCTTGTGGATCGCATCCGCCCCCGACACCGGATCCCCGATCCAGTCCGAGACCGGCTTGGAGACCGCATGAATGTCGCTCTGCAGCGGTGCGTCATATTTGCGGTGGAAGGTCGCGTGGTCGCCCACCAGGTTGATCATCCGCGAATGGGCGCGCTTGGCATTGTGCAGGTTGGCAAAGCCATTGCCCATGCCGGGCGCCAGGTGCAGCAGCGTCGCCGCCGGCTTGCCCGCCATGCGCGCATAGCCATCCGCCGCTCCGGTGCAGACGCCTTCGAACAGGCACAGGATCGGCTTGATCCCGCCGACCCGGTCGAAGCTCGCCACGAGATGCATCTCCGAAGTACCGGGATTTCCGAAGCAGGCATCGACGCCCATGTCGACGAGTTCGCGCAGGATGGCTTCACTGACATTCATGGCCGGGGCTCTCTCTTGATCCGTAAGGGAGCGACGATACAGAACGCCCCCGGCCCCGCCAACAGCCTAGCCCTTGGCGATCGCCTCGGCCGCCCGGCGGGCCGTGATCACGCTCGACAGCAGGAACGTGCCCTCAAGCCCGCGCAGCCCATGGCTTCCCCCACCCCCGAAGCCCGCGGATTCGCCCACCGCATAGAGCCCCGGCACCGGCTGGTCCTTCTCGTTCAGCGCCCGGCTGCGCAGGTCAGTCACGATCCCGCCCAGCGACTTGCGCGTGACGATCCGCTCGCAGATTGCGATCAGCGGCCCACCCCTGGCATCGAGGATCCGCTGCGGCCGCACAAGCCGCATCCGGTCGGCCCGCCAGCCCCTCAGCCGCTCGATCATCTGCCGCTGCGGATCACCCGACTGCGCGTCAGCCGTGGCGTCGAAGCGCTCGATCTCGGCCTTCAGGCCCGCCGCGTCGATCCGCACCTCGGGACGCAGCGCCTTCATCTTCTGTGCCAGTCCCTCGACATTGTCCGCCACGACGATGTCAGGACAGTTCCCGGTCAGGTCATCGACCAGCCGACGGTTGCCCAAGAGCATGTCCAGCGCAAACCGGATGATCCGCCGGTCGCGCAAGGCCGTGTTCCAGTCGGCCCCCGAGGCCGCAAGCTCGGTCAGCGCGATGCGCCGGTTCAGGACCTGCCACGTAACGCCCAGCGGAGCGGTCGCCACGCGCTCGACCAGGTCCAGCGTATCGAACCCCGACACCATCGGCGGCATGAGGCGCCGCCCATGCGCATCAAGCCACAGCGCCGACTTCGGCGGGATCAGGCTGACGCCATGTCCCTCCCACTTGGCCCGCGGATGGCGGATGCCCGCCGCATAGTTCCACATGTTGCCGACATTGCGCACCTGCGCGCCCGCAGCCCCCGCCGCCTCGACGGCCATGCCATCCGCACCCGGATGCGTGCCCAGCAGGATGTCCTTAGGCAGCGCCATTCCCTCGACGGGCCGCCAGAGCCGTCGCACCTGCTCGATCGAACCGCCGATCCCGCCGGCCGCAACGACCACCGCACCCGCCTCGGCGCGGAAGTCCTCGCCCGTATCGGTCAGCCCGCTGCAACCGGCGATGCGCCCCGCGTGCCGGTCGAAGCGCGTCACACGATGCCCGCAATGGATGCTGGCGAGGTTCGCCCGCGGATGCGCGCGCAGCCTCTTGACCAGCGTCGTGATCAGGTGATGGCTCGTCCCCCAGGTCAGGTGGAAGCGCGGCACCGAATTGCCCGCCACCCTGTCGCCCCGCTCGACCCACATGACAACCGGAAGCCAGCGTATGCCAAAGCCATGCAGGTAATCGCGCCCGTCCGGCGTCGCCCGCTCGACCAGGTGCCGGGCCCAGAGTTGCGGCCAGATCGAACCGCCGGGAAACTCGGCAAAGCTGCGCCAGTCGGCCAGCGCCTGCTCCGGCGTATCCTTGATCTTCATGCGCCGCTGTTCGGGACTGTCGACGAAGAACATGCCGCCGAAGGCCTCAAGCGCCGAGCCCCCCAGCCGCTCCGGCCCCTCGCGCTCGAACAGGGCGACAGACTTGCCCATGTCCAGAAGCTGCAGCGCGCACACGACCCCAGCAATGCCGCCGCCCACGATCGCCACGTCGCTCTGGTAGGACCTTGCCATCGATCGCCTCAGCC
>JBEIFU010000326.1:0-2628 GCA_040382295.1 Alphaproteobacteria bacterium | reverse complement strand
GAGACGTGCACCGATCTCGAAACGGTCGGCGTTGCGCTCGGTGACCCGCATGACCTGCGAGACGAACTTCACCTCGCGCAGGACCGGCGAGGCTTCGAGGCGCGGGATCAATTGCGCCGCGTCGCCGGCGATGCCTGTCATTCGCAGGCCCTGGCCCTCGACCTCAAGTGTTGCCAGATGGGCCGTGTCCGGCAGCACGCGATCCAGCTCGCGCAGGACGGACAGTGCCGCATCCGGCCTGTGTCGTGCGGCCAGGGCTGCGGGTGCGGCCAGACCCTCGAGCCGCGCGCGCAGCGCGATGCTGCGCGCGGCCAGCGGACGAAGCGCTTCGATGCGAGACTGCCAGGCCTCGATCTCCTGCACCCTTGCCCGCTCGAGCATTGCGCCGGCGAGCCACCACGATCCTGCGGCCAGCATGGCCAGCAGGATCGTCCCGCGCGGTATGCGGCGCGTGGCCGGCGCCTCCGCCGGATCGACGAGGCTGAAGCCGAGTGGCTTGCCATCGTCGCCGGCAATGTCGGTGCGCTCGACGGCGAAACCGAGGCGAACAAGCCGCTGGGCCACGGGCTCGACCACGCCGCGCGGCACGAACACGCTGTTGGCAACCAGCCTGCCTTCCACCGCGTCGCGGGTGACGACCCTGACGCCGAGCCAGACGCTTCCCGCTGCAAACGGCGTCAGACGATCGACCTGCAGGCTGACGGCGGCCTGAACCTGGCGTTCGTGCATCAGCGGCAGCTCGACCTGCCGTCTCAGCGCCCGCGCGGGCTGGATCACGAGGACCACGCGCGCGAGGCTGAATGAGGGTGCTGCAGCCAGGATCTGCGCCGCGAGGTCCTTGTCGGCCAGGCCGGGGTCAATTTTCAGACCGGGCTGCGCCTGATCCGGGGACATGAAGGTCCAGCCGCCGGGCTCGACATGGACCTGCGTCAGTGGCGCTGCGCGCGGCAGTGCCCGTTGCAGGCGAGCCGGCAGCAGCGCCAGCAGCTGCGCAAGCCACCAGCGCCAGAACGACCGGAGCACCATCGGCAGATCCGACAGGTGCACCGGCGCGTTCAGGTCGATCTCGAGCGAGCGGTCGGCGTTGGCGGTAATGTTCGGGCCATCTTGCATCATTGCAGCCCCATGCTGCCGGTTTCAGCCCGCAAGTAAAGAACGCCCGTTCCGGCCGAGGCCCGCGCCGGGACCCTATGGTTAACCTGGCCTCGCTTCCCCGCCCGGTTACTCGGAGGCGGAGATCCAGCGCCGACCGTTCTTCAGGCACTCGATGAGCAGGCGGTCGGAATATTTTCTCCGGACGCCCACGATGGCTCCTTTCTGGATGATGGGCTCTTCCACGCCGTCAAAGATGCGGCGCATTGCTTCCTCGCGCGCGGCGTCAAGCGAGATACGCATGGCTTGCGTCCAGCGCTGGCCGAAATCGCGATCCTGGAAACGCCAGCGATAGACAATCGTCCGGCTGTAGCGCGCAGCGTCGGCTGCGTCGCTGACGGGATAGCCCTGCGCGAGCCATTCGAAGAAGACGTCGTCGGCTTCATCGCTGCGCGGTGCTGCGCGCGCGCGCCGTTCGGCGGATGGTGTCACCGCTGCGCTGCTAACCATCGAAGTCTCTGATTTTGCTACATGCGTTGTGACACGAGAGACACTTTCGTCGTGCGAATCATGGCTTTGGACCATGTTGAATTCTTTCCTTTGTCTGGGGGGTTGTCTGGGACATGGGGGCACGTGGCCGCCCACCGATCTTATATAGAACGCCGCGCTCCGAATGCAAGAACATGATGGGAACATCTTGTCACACCCCTTTGGGGGTAGACGGCGGGATCCGGCGGCGCATACATCGCGCCTCGGTTGAATTCATACTGTCCCCTTACTCATGAACCACGCGGCGACGGGCCAGCAGCGCTTCGAGCTGGGCCTCACTCGACGCCAGCGCTTCGGGGGAAAGCTCGCCGCGAAACAGCTCGTACCGGAGCCAGATCCGGTATGTATTGACGACATCGCTCTCGCAATAGGCTGCGACCTCGGCCACGCGGCCCTCGCGCACGCAGGCTGCGACCTGAGATCCCTCCATCCCATCCGGTTTACCTGGAAGGCCAAGCGTGCGCGCCAGCTCGTCCAGCTTCACCTTCGTGCTGGCCCCATAGGACGACAGCACATCGCACAGATCGACCGAACTGTCCCCGAAACGATAGAAATAGTTCCGTCGCAGCAAGCCCGGCGCCGCCACCCCGTGCACCATCGCCCGATAGCGCAGCACCGGCAGGTCAAACCCGCTGCCGTTGAAGCTGACCAGCGTTGGGGCGTCCTTGTTGATCATGCCCATGAAGCCGGCGATGAGCTCGCCCTCGCTGCGCTGGCCGATATGCGGCGCCCCGAGCGACCTTACCTGCCAGTGGTCGCCTGCCCATTCGGCATTGAGCGCTCCGATGCAGGCGATCGCATGCAGCATGGGCTTGGGGAACCCCTCCCCCAGCGCCGCCTGCACCTCATCCTCCGGCCGCCCCTCCAGCCCGTGAATGCGCGCGACCGCTGCGAGGTCGGGAACGGTTTCCAGATCGTAGACGGTGACGGGTGTCTTGCGCATGGGGGTCTCGTGAAGCTGGTTTGCGGCGGCAGGATCGCACATTC
>JBEIFU010000325.1:0-2629 GCA_040382295.1 Alphaproteobacteria bacterium | reverse complement strand
TGCCGCATGCCGCACTTGGCGTCGATATCGCGATGGAATGCACAGGCATCTTCACGTCGAAGGACAAGGCCTCAGCCCATCTCACTGCGGGGGCGAAGCGCGTGCTGGTGTCGGCGCCGGCCGATGGCGCGGACATCACGGTGGTGTATGGCGTCAACCACACGAAGCTCACGAAGGATCATGTGGTTGTATCGAATGCCTCGTGCACCACGAACTGCCTGGCGCCGGTGGCAAAAGTGCTGAATGACGCGGTCGGCATCGAAAAGGGCTTCATGACGACAGTGCACGCCTACACGAACGACCAGCCCTCGCTGGACCAGATGCACAAGGACCTCTACCGCGCGCGCGCTGCCGCGCTGTCGATGATCCCGACCTCGACGGGAGCAGCGAAGGCCGTGGGCCTGGTGCTGCCGGAACTCAAGGGCAAGCTCGATGGCGTGGCCATCCGCGTGCCGACGCCGAATGTTTCGGTCGTGGATCTCAAGTTCATCGCGAAGCGGTCTACGACGGTGGAGGAAATCAACGGTGCGGTGAAGCGTGCGGCAGACGGCGCGCTGAAGGGCGTTCTGGCTGTTGTCGACGCACCGCTGGTGTCGATGGACTTCAATCATCACCCAGCCTCGTCGTCATTCGCGCTGGACCAGACCAAGGTCCTGGATGGCACGCTGGTGCGCGTCATGAGCTGGTATGACAATGAGTGGGGCTTTGCCAACCGCATGAGCGATACGGCTGTTGCCATGGGGAAGTTGATCTGATGGCCGGTTTCCGCACGATCGACCAGCTGGACGCGAAGGGCAAGCGCGTGCTCGTGCGCGCCGACCTGAACGTGCCGATGAAGGATGGTGCCGTCAGCGACATGGCGCGCATCGACCAGGCGGCGCAGACTATCCGCGACCTCGTGGCTAAGGGGGCGCGTGTGATCGTGCTGTCCCACTTCGGGCGACCCGACGGCAAGCGCGTGGACGCCATGTCGCTCAGACAGGTGGTCCCTGCCCTTTCGCAAGCCGTGGGCAAGCCGGTCGGCTTTGCAAGTGACTGCATCGGTTCGGTAGCCGAGGCCGCTGTCGCGGGCCTGAAGGATGGCGAGGTGATCTGCCTTGAGAACACGCGCTTCCATGCAGGCGAAGAGAAGAATGATCCGGCGCTGGTCGCTGCGCTGGCGAAGCTGGGCGACGCTTACGTCAACGATGCCTTTTCTGCCGCCCACCGCGCGCATGCGACGACCGAAGGCCTGGCCCACAAGCTGCCCGCCTTCGCGGGGCGCGGCATGCAGGCCGAGCTTGAGGCGCTTGAGCGGGTACTCGAGCAGCCGCAGCATCCGGTGGTGGCGATCGTGGGCGGCGCCAAGGTGTCGTCGAAGCTGGCGGTGCTGGAGAACCTCGTCGCCAAGGTCGATGCGCTGGTGATCGGCGGGGGCATGGCCAACACGTTCCTGAAGGCACAGGGTCTGCCGATCGGGAAGTCGCTGCACGAGCCTGCGCTTCTGGACAAGGCGCGCGAGATCATGGCCAAGGCGAAGGCGCGCGGGTGTGCCATTGTGCTGCCCAGCGACGGCGTCGTTGCCAAGGAATTCAAGGCGATGGCACCGGCCAAGACGCTGCCGGTCAATCTTACGCCCGACGATGGCATGATCCTTGATATAGGCTCGGACTCGCTTGCGGATATCGCGGCGCGCCTCGAGACCGCAAGGACGGTGGTCTGGAACGGGCCCCTGGGCGCCTTCGAGACGCCGCCCTTCGACATGGGCACGAGTTCGGTTGCCCGGCATGTTGCCATGCTGACGCGTGTCGGCGCATTGGTGTCGGTTGCGGGTGGCGGGGACACCTTGGCAGCGCTGGCGCAGGCGGGCGCGGACGATGGGTTCACCTATTGCTCGACGGCAGGCGGGGCCTTCCTCGAGTGGCTTGAGGGAAAGGAATTGCCGGGCGTGAAAGCGCTGTCGGCCTGAGATCTGAGGGAGAGAGACATGTCTATCGCTGACCTTGAAAAGATTGCGCAGAAGATGGTGGCCCCAGGCAAGGGCATTCTTGCCGCTGACGAGAGTTCGGGCACGATCAAGAAGCGCTTCGACGCGATCGGCGTCGAGTCGACCGAGACAAGCCGGCGGGATTACCGCGAGCTGATGTTCCGCACGCCGGCGATGAAGGAATTCGTGTCGGGCGTCATCCTCTATGACGAGACGATCTGGCAGGATGCTGCCGACGGCACGCCGCTGGTCAAGATCATCGCCGACGCAGGTGCCGTGCCGGGCATCAAGGTCGATGAGGGCACGGAGGCGTTGCCGGGGTCGCCCAAGGAACTTATCACAAAAGGGCTCGACGGGCTCTCGAAGCGCCTGCCCAAATATTTCGAGCGTGGGGCGCGTTTTGCGAAATGGCGTGCAGTGATCGACATCGGCGCGGGCATTCCGACCTATAACTGTGTGCACGCCAATGCGCATGCGCTCGCCCGTTATGCGGCACTCTGCCAGCAGGCCAACATCGTACCTATCGTCGAGCCGGAAGTGCTGATGGATGGCGAGCATGACATCGACACCTGCTACGATGTCACGGAATGGGTGCTGAAGGAGACGTTCAGCGAACTCTACAAGGCCGAGGTTGCGCTTGAGGGCATGGTGCTGAAGCCCAAC
>JBEIFU010000324.1:0-2646 GCA_040382295.1 Alphaproteobacteria bacterium | reverse complement strand
GCCGTAGCCTTGAACCTGGACCGCGATGTGATCGTCAAAATGTCAGCGCCGCAGGGCTCACAGAATAAGGCTTCGGCCGCATGAAACGGGCGACAACTCCCTTGATGCGCACCGGGAGCCATCCACACAGGACAAATCGTGTGCTGGGGAAAACGGACATATCGAGTGGCGCCGACACGGACAATCACCGTTGCGGGCAATCACTGTTGCGGGCAATCACTGTTGCGGGCAATCACTGTTGCAGGCCTTGCAAAACCAGGGTTGCCGGGGCATCTTACCTTCGCCTTACATTCGAGGAAATGCCCAATGGCCACGGCAGAAAAGCTGACCACAACGGTCTCCACCAAGGGGCAAGTCATCCTCCCGAGCGCCATCCGCCAGCGGCGGGAGTGGGGCGCAGGCACCCGGCTTGTGGTCGAGGATACGCCGGAAGGTGTGCTGCTGAAGCCAGCGCCGGCCTTCGCCGAAACACGGCCCGATGACGTGTTCGCGTCCCTCCCCTACAGGAGCAAGCCGAAATCGATTGAAGAAATGGACGCAGGCGTCCTCGCCGAGGCGAAGCGCCGTCATGATCGGGATTGATGCGAACATTGTCGTCCGCTACCTCACGGGCGATCACCCCAAGCAGTCGGCTCGCGCCCGCACATTGATCAACGGCGAAGCGGTGTTTGCATCAGTCACCGTGATGTTGGAGGCCGAATGGGTGCTCCGCAGCGTCTATGGTTATCCATCGGCTCAGATTGCACGCGCCATGCGAGCCTTCGCAGGGTTGCCAACCGTGACAGTCGAGGATGGAGTGATGCTGGCGGCTGCCTTCGACCTTGTCGAGCGTGGTATGGATTTTGCCGACGCATTGCATCTCACACGGTCAGCGCAGTGCACGGGTTTCGCCAGCTTCGACAAGAAATTCGTCAAGGCGGCGAAGGCGGCCGGCTTCGACATGGCCCACGAGGTCCGATTGTGAGCAGGCGCGGGTCAAGGAACCCTCAGCTATTCACGAGGCGCCTATAAAGTTGAGCGCGAATTCTTGTCAGCTGAATTTGTTTCAGCGAACCAGCACGCTGACTTTTTGGCCTTTCTTTGGGGTCGTCGGAGTGCCCGGCAGCTCTGAAACTCGACAATCTGGGCTGGGGCACGGTTTCTCGAGACAGTCCTTAGCGCAATTTCTCTCGGAAAGGGGAGTAGAGCATGGACAAGTAAATTTACGAGACATCCGGCGCGACGCAGGCCACGGCCGCAGGCGCCGCGGGCTGTGAGCCCGAAAACAGCGCCGAGCAAAAATCAAAAATCCGACTTATCGGTGGGCAGGGGAAGGGCGCCCATACGCGCTGAGCAGCCGAGAGGTGCGGCGTTGAAGCCGCATCCGGTATCAACCACCAGAATTAGACCTGCACCCTTGAGAATGGCCGCATCAGCTGGTTGACGAGTTCTTAAGTGTATACTACCTGTATATATGCATTATGCTGTTGCAGGAAGAGGTATAGGATGGCGCGCGGATCGGTCTTCATGACGAACAAGACACAAGCCGTTCGTTTCCCAAAATCGGTACGCCTGCCCGATGGCGTCACGAGTGTCGACATCGAGCGCCGCGGCTTCAGCTGGATTATTACGCCCAGTGAACAAAGTTGGGCGGCATGGTTTGATGGGGCGGGGGCCAGCTGCGATTTCATGGAGGAGCGTGAACAACCCGCTGATCAGGACCGCGCGGCATTGTGATGCTCCGGTACATGCTGGATACGAACATCCTGATTTACACGATCAGGAACAAGCCGGATGTGGTTCGCAAGCGCTTCGAGGCCCATGATGGAGAGATGTGCGTATCGAGCATCACGGCGATGGAGCTTCTCTACGGCGCCCACAAATCTCAGGCCGTCCGGCGGAACCTTGAAATCATAGAGGGTCTGCTTGGTCGTCTCGAGCTTATCGACTTTGACCTCGCTGCAGCTGAACATACTGGCCAGATCCGTGCGGAGCTGGCGGCAGCTGGGACCCCGATCGGGCCTTTCGACGTCATGATTGCCGGTCACGCCCGCTCCAGGGGCCTTAGCCTTGTGACGAATAATGAGGGTGAGTTCAGCCGCGTGAGGGGCTTGCTCCTTGAGAACTGGTCAAGGTGACGGCCAGACCTTCGTATGATGCCGCGTACGCCCAGAGCTGGGTCTGTTCTTTTTTGGGCGCGGCCTTCGGAAAACCGGTTCCCACTTTTCCTGCGCGCCGTTTGTGTGGTCGCACAGCCGGACGGAAAAGTGGTCTCCACTTTTCTTGGCTGATGCTCTGTGGGACTTATCGGGCGGGCGGGGGAGGGGCTCCCCGCAAGCGACCGCGAGAGGCGAGAGGCGCCGCGGGCCCTGCGCCCGCGAACGGCGCCGAGCAATACCGAGAACTTTTTTCTCGCGCGTCCGGACGGAAAACCACTTCGCACTTTTCCTGGCCTGCGCTTGTTGGAGCGGTTCCCGATTTGACTGAATCGGAAGGGATTCACAGAGTGCGCGATGCAGTCGATTTTATCCTGGTCAAGCGGGGCGAGGATCGATGGCTTACTCGACGGATTTGCGAACGCGGCTTGTTGGCTCGGTCGAGAAGGGCCGCTCGGCGCGGTCGCAGGCGAAGGTGTTCGACCTTGTCGCCTCCACGGCGGTGAAGTGG
>JBEIFU010000323.1:0-2649 GCA_040382295.1 Alphaproteobacteria bacterium | reverse complement strand
TGGTCATTCCCATGACGCCGTTCATCGGGGTACGGATTTCATGGCTGATCGTGGCTAGGAACTCGGACTTCGCCCTGTTCGCGGCCTCGGCTGCATCTCGCGCCGCCGCAAGGGCGGCTTCTGCCTCACGGCGCAACGTGATGTCGGCGATGTAGCCGTGGATCAGCATCTCCCCGTCGGCACCCTGCGCAAAGCGGCCTCGCTCGAAGACCCAGCGCACCGAGCCATCCTTGTGGCGGATTCGGTATTCGCTCTCATAAGGCCTGCCTGCGGACATCGCGCCCAGAACAAGCTGCTGGCCTTGCTCAACATCCTCCGGGTGCAGGATATCGCGCATGCTGATATCGCGGTTGCCGATCAGGCAGTCGGGTGCATAACCACTCAGTCGCTCGATGCTCGGGCTGATATAGAGCATTGTCCATGCAGCATCAGCTTTGCAGGTGAAGAAAACCTCATCGATGCACTCGACAAGGTGCTTCACGCGCGCATTGGTCTCGGCGAGCTGTGCCTCCATGGTTTTACGTGCGGTAACGTCGACAACAAAACCATCAATGAATACAGGCAGGCCCCTCTCATCGCGTTCGCTCACCCGTCCACGCTCCAGCACCCAGCGCAACTCGCCATCGTCCCTGCGAATCCGGTACTCGATGTCATAAGGTTCGCCGTTGAGGCAGGCAGCAATCGTGCGCACGCAGCGATCGGCATCCTCAGGAAAAATGCGCGAGAGCGCAGGCGTCGTTTTTCCAATCGCCTCGACCGGGTCGATGCCCCAGAGGTCCGCAGCCCCCGGACTGACATAGTCCAGCGTGTACAGGTCGTTCAGGCGAACACGGAACATGACGCCATCGAAGTTTGCCGCCATCGCCGTCAGGCGCTGCTCCCGGACTTCCAGTCTTTCATGCATCTCCCGCTGCGGTGTGATGTCGACGAACATCGCATCGAGGAACGGAGCGGCTCCGGGGTCTCCGTCATCCCGGACGCGCCCGCGCTCCATGACCCAAAGATGGCGACCACTTGGCGAGCGTACCTGGTACTCGATCACATAGGGCTCACGGGTCTCGATCGCACGCTTGAGTACATCGAGATGTCTCTGGCGATCACGCTTGCGCAGCATCCACCAGATCACGAGATCGGCACGCTGGCCCATCACGTGGGAAGCGGGAACGCCAAACAGCCTCTCGCTATTTGCACTCATGTACTCGAGGATCCACTCCGAACCAAACCGGACACGATAAACGACACCGTTCATGGCCTCGGCCTGGCTCTCATAGAGAAGCTTTGTTTGCTGCAGTTCACTACCCAGCCGCCGGACGCGGGACTGCGCAAGCATGACAAGGGTGACGATGACGCCAATCGTCAAAGCGGCAGTGGCAACAATATAGTTCTGACTGAGGCGTTGATCGGCAATGTCGTCAAAACGCTGGGCCCACCATGCCTGCTGGGCCATCTCGATGAACTCGCGGGCCTTTGCCAGCTTCAGCGTTGCCATCCTGTAACTGGCGGTCACGCCAGCAAGAGCTGAGAGAGCGGCGTCCCCGGTGAGTTCGACCTTCCCCTCGATCAGAAGGGCGCTCTGCTGGAACAACTGTTCCTCGGCACGACGCGCTTCGGAAACGGTCGCAATCAGGCGAGACGCAACATCATCCCCCCAGGCGGTTGACGTCCTGAGCGAATGTTCCAGTGCGCCAGCACGGCGTTGGAATTGCGCATGCATGTCGTGAACAAGCTTCACCTCAAACGACAGGAGGCGACGGGAAGGGGTCCCGGAGATATTGGTGTAGAGCCGGGTCAGAAGATCGTTTGCGGCAGCGACATCTGCATCGAGCCCGCGCCAGGTATCGGCATCATCGATGGCGCGTGCATATGTTTGGCTCAACTGGTCCATGAAGTAAGTGCTGAGACCGATGGAGCCAAGTGTGATCGTCACAAGCGCAGCAAAGACGATGACGATGGCGCGAGGGCGTGAAAGCGACCGGGGCCTGCCGGCCAGAGCATCAAGAGGCATGTCTCTGATCCGCTACGCCGAGGCCATGCGCGCATTGGCGAGGCGGCGCGCCAGGATTACGGCATCAACGGCTTCGGTCAGTTCCGACAGCTGAAAAGGTTTCGTGAGAGTCCTGTCGGCACCAAGCTTCGCGGCAATCTCGAGAACATCGAGCCCGGCGCCAGCCACCCGGCTCAATCCTCCCGAGATGGCAACGATGCCCACGTCCTCGCGCTTGCGGCGCATGCGTGTGATGGTTTCTACACCTTCCTGCTCGGGCATGATGATGTCGCAGACAACAGCATCATAGTGGCGGGCATTGAATTTCTGGAAGCCGTCGAGGCCTTCGAGTGCAAAGTCCACCTCATGCCCGCGTTCACTCAGTGCATGCACCATCAGCTTGATGAACAACGTGTCGTCATCGATAACGAGAACCCGTGTCATGAGGGGAAATACTCCTATTTGTAATGGCCAGTGTCCCACAACGGGCTTTATCTTGCGTAAAGCATGGAACCGGAGCCTGTAGCCGAAAGGTGGCCTCAAGGATGAAGAATGGATTTCCGCAGGAGCAGGCGTTAAGAATCTTTCAGTCATTGAAGGATGAGACAATGAACTATGCGGACTATCTGCGTTTGGGAACGCTGCTCACCCTGCAGCAGCCCGAG
>JBEIFU010000322.1:0-2653 GCA_040382295.1 Alphaproteobacteria bacterium | reverse complement strand
GCCGTGTTCCCGCATCCGCTTGTCTGGCTGGCCGGGGTGATGATTGTCGGCGCGCGGCAGCTGGGGCTTGCGATCCTCATGCATGATGCGGCGCATGGCGTGCTCACCGAGCGGCGCTGGCTCAACGAGTGGCTTGGGCAATATGCCTGCTCGTGGCCGCTCTTTGCCGACATGCATGCCTATCGCGCCTATCACCTGAAGCATCACCGGCACACGCAACAGGCCGCGGACCCTGACCTCTCGCTGTCGGCGCCCTTCCCCATCACGCGGGCGAGCTTCCGGCGCAAGATCCTGCGCGACCTCACGGGCCAGACCATGTTCAAGCAGCGGCTGGCGCAGTTCCGCCACGGGGTCTGGCGGCTTCGCGGCGCCATCGGGTTCAACCTCGGCTTCCTCCTTGTACTGACGATGGCTGGCCAGTGGCACCTGTTCTTCCTGCTCTGGGTCGTGCCCTATTTCACCTGGTTCCCGATGGTCACGCGCATCCGCAATATCGCGGAGCATGCGATGGTGCCCGACAATGACGACCCGTTCCGCAATGCGCGGACCACGCACGCGAACCTTCTCTGGCGTGCGCTGGTGGCGCCTTACTGGGTCAACTATCACGTGGAGCACCACCTCATCATGTATATCCCCTGCTACCGGCTGGCGCGCTTCCATCGGCTGCTGATGGCCAAGGGATATGGGGACAGTTTGGAGCTGCAGCCCGGGTACCTGCCGGTGCTGAGGATGGCGACGTCGCGGGCGGCTTCGTGACGCCCGACGCCTTCATCCGCGCCAACACGCAGCTTCTTGCGCCGCCGCATACGCCGGAGATCCGGCTCCACCTTGCCACCGAGCTTGTGCCGATCTGGCAGAAGACCGAGGAGGAGCTGGCCGCCATCGGCGTGCCGCCGCCCTTCTGGGCCTTTGCGTGGGCCGGCGGGCAGGCGCTGGCGCGCCATGTCCTCGATCACGGGGACAGTGTGCGCGGGCGACGGGTGCTCGACTTTGCCTCGGGCTCGGGGCTGTCGGCGATCGCGGCGGCGAAGGCCGGTGCCACGCATGTGCTGGCCACCGAGATCGATCACTTCGCCATTGCTGCCATCGGGCTCAACGCCGCGGTGAACGGTGTTTCGGTGGAGGCGACGCTCGAGGACATGATCGGGCGCGACGAGGGCTGGGACACGGTGCTGGCGGGGGACGTCTGCTATGAGCGCGAGATGGCCGCGCGGGTGTTTGCCTGGCTGCGCGCGCTGGCCGGACGTGGTGCGCTGGTGCTGATGGGTGATCCCGGGCGCAACTATCTTCCGTCGAGCAACCTTGTCGAAATCGCCGTCTATGACGTGCAAACCACGCGCGAGCTGGAAGACCGCGAGGTGCGGCGCACGAAAGTCTGGCAAATTCTCCCCTGAGGGGAATTCCGGCCGCCGGCCGTTGTGACACGAGAGACACTTTCGTCGGCTGTTTTGGGATGGGGCTCCTTCTGGCTGGGGGTTGTTTCGGTTGTTTTTGCAGGTGCTTCCACCGGCTTGAACAATAGTAGAACTTCTGGTGCTCTTCAAGGGACAAGTTGACGCGCACCCATCCCGTCATGCCTGACGCAATCGCTGCAGCGAAGCGGGGTCCCGGAGCTCGGCCTCTGGCCTCGGCCGGGATGACGGTGAAATGAGGGTGGTGGAACTCATGCCGGGAGCGCAGGCGTCCCGCCCGCTCTTTTTCGAGGACATGTTCGGCTCCATCTTTCCCCGCCGGCGCGAATCGATTGGTGACCTGACAACCGGGAGGGGTAATCGGGTGGCTTGCCAAAAACGCCGGGGACACGCATCCTCGGGGGTGTTTCGTGATGGCCGGAGATCCGCGCACGCCATGGTGCCGCGACTGTTCAGACTTGCGCTTGTGGCCGCGGTGCTGGCGAGCCTGATGAGCCTCAGGGGCGATGCCGCGCTAGAGCCGCGCTTTGCGCTGGTGATCGGCATCGATGACTATGGCCCCGAGATCGGCCGGCTGAAGAACCCCGTGAACGACGCGCGGCTGCTGGCGACCACGCTGGAGCGCGTCGGCTTCAGGGTGACCCGATTGGAGAACGCGAGCCGCCGGCAGTTCCGCGATGCGGCGACGGCGTTCGGCAACAGGCTGAAGGCAGGCGGGCCATCGGCGGTAGGGCTGTTCTACTTTGCGGGCCACGGGCTTCAGGTGGGCGGGCGCAACTGGCTGGTGCCCAAGGGCGCGGTCGTGAACAGCGAGGCCGACGTCGAGGACGAGACCGTGCGCGCCGACTATGTGCTGGACCAGATGGACCTTGCGCGCAACCAGCTCAACATCGTCATCCTGGATGCGTGCCGCAGCAACCCGTTCGGCCGCAGCCTGCGCAGCGCCGGGCGCGGCCTTGCGCCCGTGCAGGCCAGCAGCAACACGGTGGTGGGCTATGCCACCGCGCCCAATGACGTGGCGCAGGATGGTGCGGGGGCCAACAGCCCCTATGCGACGGCCCTGTCGGCCGAGATCGGCGGGGGCAGCGACCCGATCGAGATCACGCTGCGCAAGGTGACCGCGCGCGTCAAACAGGCCACCGGCAACAGGCAGTCGCCCTTCGTGAGCACGAATCTCGACCGCGAGTTCCGCTTCCGCGCGGTGCCAGGCCCGTCGGCGCAACGTCCGGCGGCGCCCGGGG
>JBEIFU010000321.1:0-2653 GCA_040382295.1 Alphaproteobacteria bacterium | reverse complement strand
GTGGTCGCCAAAAGGCAGGCGAGGAGGGCGCTGGTGATGACGCGGGGATGTGGGAGGGCCATGCGCGCGGGTCCTTTTGGTTCTTCTGTTCGCTGTGTCGGGGAGTCTGCCCCATGAGCAGGGGCTGCGTCATGTGCGAATCAGGCTGGCGATGCAGAGTGTCGCGGCAGTGTTGCAGTCAGCGCCCCGCAGTTGCGGGCGCGCGCTGGCGCTGGCATATGAGCGTGGCGCGCGCGGAGGCCTGTCCCATGTATATCCTGCATATCGCCAACAAGAATTATTCCTCGTGGTCGCTGCGGCCATGGATCCTGATGCGCGAGGCGGGGATTGGCTTCGAGGAGCGGTTGCATCGCTTCGAGCCGGGCGGGGCGTGGGCGACCTTCCGGGCCTTCTCGCCGACGGGCAAGGTGCCGGCGCTGCACGATGGAACGCATGTCGTGTGGGACTCGCTTGCGATCATCGAGTACCTGGCCGAGCGCCATCCGGGCGTGTGGCCTGCCGATCCGCGGGCGCGGGCATGGGCGCGCTCGGCCTCGGCCGAGATGCATTCGGCGTTCCAGACCCTGCGCCAGCACTGTTCGTTCAACCTGGGCCTGCGGGTGAAGCTGCACGAGATCGGGCCGGGCCTGCAGAAGGACATCGAGCGGATCGACGAGCTCTGGCGCGAAGGCCTCACGCGTTTCGGCGGGCCCTATCTTGCGGGACCCTCTTTCACGGCGGTGGACGCGTTCTATGCGCCGGTGCAGTTCCGCCTCCAGACCTATGGGCTGTCGCTGGGGCCTGGGCCCCAGGCCTATTCGCAGCGTGTGCTGGGGCTTGCCGGCATGGACGCGTGGTACAGGGCCGGGCTCGCCGAGGATTTCCGCGACCCCGCGCATGACGAGGCCGTGCTGCACTTTGGCGAGATCACGGCGGATCATCGGGTGCCGGCGGTCTAGACTGTCCCCGTAATGAGGGGCGCAGGCTGCTACTTTGCCGACGCCCTGCGGTTGCGGCCTTCCATCGACTTCAGGGCGTCGGGGAAGCCCTTGAGGGAGATCGGCAGCGCCACCGGCTTGCCGTCCTTGCCCATCACCACGACGAGGCCCTTCTCTGCATTGCGCAGCGGGTCGAGTTCGGCGCTCCTGGCGAGCTTCTCGATGAAACAGCCTTCAGCCTCGCAGCGTGTAATCGGATAGTTGGTGATGTCCGTCTTGTCGTCCAGCCGGATCAGGACGCCCGCGGGGATCATGAAGCCCAGGGGCAAGCGGATCTGCGCGGCGTACTGGTCACGCGAGGGGTCGTAGGAATAAGAGACCTGCATGATGGTCTGCTTGGTCTTCGTATCGTTCAGCGACTGGACGATGTCGCACGGCAGTACGCCCTCGCGCTCGATGCAGCGCACGGCCCAGTCGCCATAGGCGTCCTTGTCTCCTGAGGGCAGCAAGCCCGGCACGATCTGCGTGGCCACAAGGCCGGCAATACCCAATGCGACGATCCCGAGAGCCATGGCCACATATCCCCTGTTCATGTTGTCATTGCACCATCAGCGATGTCATCGCGGTCATTGCGCGCAGGCCTGCATGGTTCCCGCGTTGTCGTTTGCGGGAAGGGGCATGCTGTCGGCGCTGCAGGCGAGACTATCGTCGTCGTCATCAGGCAGGGACACGGTTTCCCCACCCACCGGCTGCGGCACCCAGGGGCTCGGACCGCCGGTGACGGTGAGCGTGCCGTCGATGTAGGCAATCGTATAGTTCGAGAGCCCCAGGCCCACCGCCGCCGACGGCGTGATCGCGTAGGTGCCCGCGGCCGAAAGGCGCTGGGCGCCGAGGCTTGAGAGGCTGACTAACGAGACCGTGTCGGCGAAGAGGAGGCCTGCGGTCGTGAACTCTGTCCCCGCGAAAAGCAGCGTCTGGCCGAAGCGCTTGCTGGCGTCGTTGGCGGTGATGGTGAGGGCTGCCGGGTTCACCAGCAGTGAGCCGCTGGCGTATGTGATCGCGTAGTTGGACAGGCCCGTGCCGGTCGCGGCCGAGGCGTTGATCGCGTAGTTGCCAACGTTCGCCGTGTTCACCGCCCCCAGGCTCGTAAGGCTCAGGCCCGTCACGGTGTCGGAGAACAGCAGGCCCGAGGTCGTGAAGCCCGAGAGGCTCGCTGTCTGCCCATAGGTCTTGCTCGCATTGCTCGCCGTGACCGTAAGCGCTGCCGGGTTCACGGTCAGCGATCCGTTCACATAGGAGATTAAGTAGTTGCCAAGACCCGTGCCGGTCGCGGCCGAGGCCGTGATGGCGTAGTTGCCGACGCCCGCCGTGTTGACGGCGCCGGTGCTGGCGAGCGTCACGCCCGAGACGGTATCGGAGAACAGGAGGCCCGAGGCCGTGAAGCCCGAGAGGCTTGCCGTCTGGCCATAGGTCTTCGAGGCCTTGCTCGCCGTGACCGTAAGCGCCGCCGGGTTAACGGCCAGCGTGCCGTTCACGTAGGAGATCGTGTAGTTCGACAGGCCCGTGCCGGTCGCGGCCGAGGCCGTGATGGCGTAATTGCCGACGTTCGCCGTGTTGACGGCCCCCCTCCTGGAGAGCGTCTAGCGCGTGGAGCTGTGTGTGTTGATGTTCCGATAGGCCGTGAAGCCCGAGAGGCTTGCCGTCTGGCCGTAGGTCTTCGAGGCGTTGCTTGCGGT
>JBEIFU010000320.1:0-2678 GCA_040382295.1 Alphaproteobacteria bacterium | reverse complement strand
TGGGTGGGGGCGCCGTCGAAGGTGAGGGTGATGGCGACTTCCGTGCCGGGTGTCAGTTGCTGGCGCAGGCCCATGAGCATGAGATGCATGCCGCCGGGTGCGAGGCTGACCGTGCCTCCGGGCTGGATGGCGACACCGTCCGTGATTTGACGCATGCGCATGATCCCGCCTTCCATCGTCATGGTGTGGAGTTCGACCTTCTCGCACACGGGCGAGGTGGCTGACACGAGCTTGATGGGGGTCTTGCCGGTGTTCCTGAGCTGCAGGTAGGCCGCCGCGACGCGGGCGCCGGGCATGGTTGCCCTGGCGAAGGGCTGGCTGATGACAATGCCCCCCTCGTGCGCCTCGCCGCCGTGGTTGTGGGCGGTGGCGCTGGTGGCGAGCGTCACGGGGGCTATTGCCACTGCTGCGGCAAGGGCGATCAGGCGGAGCTTGCGGAGGACGTTGGCTGACATGGATCTGCCTCACATGCGGGGATATGTGCGGCGTGGATAGATCAGGGCCTGCAGGGGTGTCCAGAGGGGGCGAGGTCGCAGGTCGTGTGTCAGCGCTGGTCCGTGATCGCCGCGGTTTCGGTGGTGAGGCGCAAGCCGAGGGAAGCGAGCCGGTCGGCTGCGGCGGGGTCGACCATCAAGGCGAGGCGCATGTCGTCGGCGCCGTCGCGCGGTGAGCCGCTCCACGCCTTCACGAGGCCGCGGCCATAGAGGGCCTCCGTGTCGCGCGGGTTGGCCTGCAGGGCCAGTTCATAGTCGGACAAGGCTGCCGGCCAGTCGTGGAGGCGCGCGCGCAGGTGGGCGCGGCCGAGCCGTGCGGCTGGGTTGCCGGGTGCCAATGCCAGGGCCTTCTCGAGGTCCGCCCCTGCGCTTTCAGCCTTGCCGTTCCTGAGGTGAATGCGAGCGCGCGCCACCAGCGCATCGACATCGCCTGGCAGGAGGCGCAGCGACGTGTCTAGGTCGGCGAGCGCGGCCTGGGTGGCTCCGACCGACTGGTGCGCGATGGCGCGGTTGAAAAATGCCTCGCGCATCTGTGGATCGAGGCGGATGGCATCCGCGTAGTCCTGGATGGCGGCTGAGACCTGGGTCATGCGCATGCGGGCATTGGCCCGGTTGTAGTGCGCGACGGCCTTCACGCCGCGTGCGTAGCGGCCCGTGATGAGGCGACTGCAGCCGCGGGCCTGGTCGGGTGCCGGTATCAAGGCGCCGCCATCGCAGAGCTGGCGGTCGCCCATGGTCTGCAGGGCGGTGGTTTCGGCGGGGCGGCTGGCGGCGCGGGCCTTCCTGCTGTCGCCTGCGTCGGCGTCCTGGGCCGCGATGGCCGCGCCAAGGGATGCTGCAAGGAACACGGATATCGGGAAACGCATGGGGGCGCCTTCTGATGTTGGGGTGAGAGGCGCGCGATCGCACCGGATCGGGCCTCGGCGTGCAAAGCCTCTTGCGGGGTGTCAGCTGGTTCCTTCGCTGCTGACTTCCGGAGAAGCCCGTTTCGCCTATCGGATAAGGCCGACCCGAAGGGATTACGCCCAACAGGTGCATGAATTCCTTCGGCGCACGGCCAAATCCTTGACCTGTCACCGCATTCGGTCCGGCGCGTTTGCTTAGTTTGTCCCCGACGGCGTGGCGCGCAGTGCGCAGCGCCTTTGCAAAAACAGGCAGCCAGTGGCTGCCAGCTCGAAGGGGGTCATGGTGTCAGCATATGAAAGCAGGGTGACGTTGGCGCACCGGGTCGTGGATGCCACGGCCGAGGTCTGGGTCATCGATCCGCATCCCATCGTCCGTGCGGGTATCCGCAGCCAGCTTGGCAATGGCGGCTTCGCCGTTGGCTGGGAAGGGGCGGGGTTGCCGGACGGCGAAGGGCTTCCGTCCGGGGGCCGGGTGCCGGACATTGTCATCGTGGACGCCTCGCTTGGCGCGGATGCGATCGGCGCGCTCAAGCAGCGCTTTCCGTCGACCCACGCCATCGTGTTCGCCGAGCAGGCCGAGCTTGGCAGTCTTGCCACGGCCTTCGGTGCGGGTGCCGACGGCTACATGCTGAAGAGCATTTCTTCTGCGGCGCTGATCGACTCGCTCAGGCTCGTGCTGCACGGGGAGAAGGTCTTTCCGCGCACGCTTTGCGAGGTGATCGGCCAGATCAGGGGCGATGGCGGCGAGGCGTCCTCGCGCATGACACGGGTTGGCAGCGTGTCCCTGACCGAGCGTGAGATTGCGATCCTCCAGGGGCTGGCCCAGGGCCATACCAACAAGCGCATCGCCAACGGCATCGGCATCACCGAAGCTACCGTCAAGGTGAACCTGAAATCGGTCCTGCGGAAGCTGGGGCTGTCAAACCGGACGCAAGTTGCGATCTGGGCCATCCAGAACGAGTTGTTCGCCACATTGCCGCTGACGGGTGTGGCGCATGGCGTCGCGGTGCTGAAGTCCGGGGCGCTGCAATGAGCTACAGGCGCTTCTCCGTTCGGCTTCCTGCGCGAGCCCTTTTTGCCGATGCATTAGCCGAATGCTCCGGTGTATATAGGAAAATAATCCTTAAACTGTCCCCTTATAATCCGACTGCGCATTCCGATGCGCCGGTCCAGCAAAAGGTCCTGCCGATGTCCACGATCAGGCGTCTCATTCTGTCCCTTTTTTCAGCCACTGCACTGGCTTCCTGTGCCGGCATGGCGCCGGGTGATGCAACGGGCG
>JBEIFU010000319.1:0-2679 GCA_040382295.1 Alphaproteobacteria bacterium | reverse complement strand
GCGCCGCCGAAAACCGCGAGTTCGAGCGGTGCGGCAATGAGCGGCCAGTTCCAGAGGCTGAAGCCGTATTTGTGCGCGTCATCGCCGATGAGGCCGAGGTCGGGCCGGTGGACCGGCAGGTCGAGCAGCCAGTGAGACACGACCAGGGCGAAGATGATGATGCCACCTGCAAGGCGCTTGCCGGCGGGAACGAACAGCGCATAGACGAGGCCGAACGCAAGGCCCCATATGGCTGTCGCCAGAAGACTGTGCGTATAGGGCATGAAGTAGAAATCGAGCGGGTTCAAGCCGGGCAGGGACAGGTTAAGGGCCCATTTCTCGATGTCGAACAGCGTCAGCGTCATGAAGCCGACATCGATGAGTTGCACGGCGATGAAGCCGGCGGCAAGGCCGGGGGCGTTTGGCAGGGCGCGGGCTGCCAGGGCGGGGGCGTAGTGACCGATGAACATTGGCTGTTTCCTCCAGTGACGGCCTGATCATGCCATTGCGGCATGTATTATTAAATTGTCGATAATGGACTTTCAGGTATACATTTTTGCATGGCTGTGGATCCCATCGACTGGACCTTGCTGCGCTCGTTCCTGGCTGTGGCCGACCATGGCAGCCTGTCGGGCGCGGCGCGTGCGCTGCGGCTGACGCAGCCCACGCTGGGGCGGCATGTGCGTCAACTCGAGACGCAGCTGCGCGCGAAACTGTTCACACGCTCGGCACGCGGCCTGCTGCCGACGGAGGCGGCAAACGAGCTGCTGCCGCACGCAAGGCTCATGGCATCGACGGCGGCCGCGCTCGAGCGTGCCGCTTCGGGCGGGGCCGGGGTCGATCGAGGGACCGTGCGCATCTCGGCAAGCGAGATCGTCGGTGCCGAGATCCTGCCGCCGCTGGTCGCTGCGTTCCGGCGCACGCATCCGCTGGTCGAGGTCGAGCTTGTGCTTTCAAACCGCAATGAAAACCTGCTGCAGCGCGAGGCCGACATTGCGGTGCGCATGGTGCGGCCCACGCAGCAGCAGCTGGTTGCGCGCAAGATCGGTGATGTTCCCATCCGCCTGTTTGCGCATCGGTCCTATGTGAAGCGCCGCGGGCTGCCGGCTGCGCCGGAAGACCTCATCGGGCATGACCTGATCGGTTACGACCGTATCCCCGCGGTCTTGGAGGGGGGCGGGCTTGAAGCCCTGCAGCCGCAGTTCAGGCTTCGCAGCGACAATGACCTGGCGCAGGTGGCTCTGCTGCGCGCGGGTGCCGGGATCGGCGGCATGCAGGTGCAGCTGGGGGCGCGGGATCGCAGCCTCGTACCGGTGCTGCACCGGCATGTGGAACTGCCGCTCGAGATGTGGCTGGTGATGCACGGGGACATGCGCAAAAGCCGCCGGGTTCGCCGCATGTATGACTTTCTCGATGCCGGTCTCAGGGCCCACGTCAGAGGAAGGCCGTCAGCTCGGACATGAAGCGGTCGAACTGGTCGTGGTGCAGCCAGTGGCCGGCGTTCTCGAAAGTGATGACGCGCGCGTTGCGGAAGTGCCGGGCGCGGCCGTCTTTCTCGGGGTTCGAGGCCCAGCTCTTTTCGCCGTACATCAGCAGTGTCGGGCAGTCGATGGCGGCCCAGAGCTGGTCGATGTCGGCTTGCGCCATGTCGAAGGGCGGGAAGATCCGCATGTAGGGGTCAAATTTCCACGTATAGGTCCCGTCTTCGTTCTGGCTGACGCCATGAATGGTCAGGTGGCGCGCCTGTTCGTCGGAGAGATAGTGGTTTTCCTCCTTCATGCGCGCGAGGGCATCGTCGATGGAGGCGTATTTGCGCGGGGTGCGTCCGGCGCTTGCGCGCTTGGCCTCGATCCAGCTGCGCAGGCGGTGAGAGGCAGGCTTGGCGAGGCGCTCGGCCAGCATCTTGGGCGAGGGGCCCAGGCCCTCGATTGCCACGAGCTTGCGCACGTTTTCAGGGTAGGTGCCTGCATAGCGCAGCGCTATATTGCCGCCGTAGGAATGCGCCACGATCGTGACCGGAGCGAGCTTGAGCTGGTGAATAAGCTGGGCGAGGTCATAGAGGTTGGCGAGGCTTCCGTAATCGCCGTCGGCTGACCAGTCACTGTCCCCGTGGCCGCGCAGGTCCGGTGCGATCACATGCCAGCGGGTGCGGAGGGTTTCTGCTGTCCAGTCCCAGGAGCGGGCGTGGTCGCGACCGCCGTGCAGGAGGATCAGCGGTGGCGCGTCGGGATTGCCCCAGTCGACATAGCGCAACTTCAGGCGCTGCGAGATGAAGCTGTGCGAGGTGGGGCCGGTGATCATGATCCGTGAATAGCCATTATACGTGTCAGCATTTCCGACGACGCAGCGTCGTTACACGCGGTAGGATGTCTGAAGGTTCGTGGCCCCGCAACCCGGCGTATGTTGGCTTCGGGCGACGCCACCTGCATTGAGTATAAAGCTCTTGTTCAGCATGCCAACCTAGGCAGGGCCTTGCGCGTTAACGCGGTGTTTGTACGACTGAAGCATCATCCCGGTGTTTCCTACCCGCCGGTAGAGCCCGGTTCTAGTGATGGCACCAACGACCAATAGCGCAATAGCCGGCACCTGTGATGCTGGCCTCGATCGATCCCCTGGATCGCAAGGCGAAACTGCTGTCAGTGCGCGGCTTGCGATGTGCTCGACCTTGTGGGGTCGGACCAACATTGCATCATGTACACG
>JBEIFU010000318.1:0-2699 GCA_040382295.1 Alphaproteobacteria bacterium | reverse complement strand
CTGCGATAGTCGGCACGCTCGCCCCATTTCAGGCCGAAATCATTCCGGCGCGAGAGCGCCGCTGCCCGCTCAAGCACCTGCACGACGCGCAGCGTGGGGACAAGGCCGCTATCCCTTGCGACGTCCTGCGCGTGCAGACCACAGGCCGCAAGGATCACCGGGGTAGCGACCTTGTAGCTGCAAGCAAGCTCAAGGACGTTCTGCAGCTCGAGGTTTCGAGTGTGGAAGGTCATGAGCCCCTGGCCAGTATCGGAACATGATCCTAGGCCTCAAACGTTAAGGCGCCATTGACCACGGTCATCACCGCAACCCAGCCACCCGGGAATTCCGCGGAAACAAGCCCCTGTCATGAATGCTATAGGGACATGATGGCGCGTTCTGTCAATTCGATGGCGCACTTTGTCAATGCGGAGTACGCACACCCTTTACCATTTTTTCAGCGCAGGGACATGATAATTCGGCGCGAGGAAACCAGAGGTTCCTCATCGGTACGATCACCCCATCGAAACAGAGTTGCTGCATGACACAGATGCTGACAGCCGAACAGATACGAACCTATTCACGGGAGGCCACAAGCCTCATGGACGCACATGAGGCCGTACCCGCACCCGAGAGCTACGAGCTCTTCTACTGGTATGCAAGCCGGCGCAATGACGCCATCACGTCAGCGGTCGAACAGGCCATTGGCGCAGGACTTGTGCCGAACCTCGAACATACGCGCGAACTGCATGCGCGCTTCTTCGGGCCCTCGGTGGGCACAACGATGGAAGAGGTCGGGGAGCAGCTTGGAACTGAACTGCGCAAGATCACGGATGACCTGCGTCTGGCTGGAAACAACGCGGCCGCCTTCGACCGCGCGCTGGCAACGGCCAGCAATGCGCTGGACAGCGGCAAGGCGGATGTACGCCTGCTGATGCAGAAACTTGCAGCAGCCACCCGCGCGATCCAGGCACGCAACCAGAAGCTGGAAGAGCAACTGGCCGCATCGATACAGGAGGTCGAGGCGATCCGCGGGCGGATGGAAACCGTGCGCAAGGAAAGCCTGACAGACGCCCTGACGGGCCTCGCGAACCGGCGCAGCTTCGATGAGACCGCCGAGCGCGCGATCGAGACAGCCGTGACCGAGGGGCACCCGCTCAGCCTTGTCATCTGCGATGTCGACCACTTCAAGAAGTTCAACGATACCTATGGGCACCCGATCGGCGACCAGGTGCTGCGGTTGGTTGGTCAGTGCCTGAAGGTCAACGTGAAGGGCAAGGACACCGCAGCGCGCTTTGGCGGCGAGGAGTTTGTCGTGATCCTGCCCGAGACCACGCTCGCGCAGGCAGCCCACCTCGCCAACGAAATTCGCAAGACCGTAGGGTCCAAGAGGATCGTCCAGAAGTCGACTGGCCGTGACATGGGAACGGTCACGCTGTCGCTCGGCGTTGCCGCCTTGAGACCTGGCGAGGCAGTGGCCGACCTTCTCAATCGCGCAGACACGTGCCTCTACGCAGCCAAGCGAGCGGGACGCGACCGTGTCATCACCGAGACGGATGCCTCAGCGCAGGCGCACAAGACGCTTCAGTAAAGCAGTTCAGTTGGCGGGTTTGAACCGCGGCATCGGCGGCAGCGGACGCGCGGGCGGCGTGGAGCGTATCGGCTGCGCGGCAGGCCGAACGAGGTCTTCCGGTCCACCCTGCCCATTGGGACTGTTCGACGAGGCCCGCCCGACGTCCGGCCCCAGCGTTTCCTCAAGCTCGTCCTCAAGCTTTGCCGACCGGACATAGGACGCCTGGCACTGGTTCAGGTAACGCGACTTGGTCATGCGGTTCGGCACGGTGCCGCTGCGAAGCTCGTCGTTGTAGCGCTCGAGGCAAACCTTCCGCGCCTCTTCCCAGGGCGACGACAGGGCTGGTGTGGCCTGAAGAACGGCAGCAGACAGGGAAGCCAACGAAACAACGAGCAGTCGACGCATCTCGGACACCGGGGATCTCTCACGCGCTGGGCGCATCTGCTAAAAACCGCTGATTGCTCTGCAAATCAAGCCATAAATTCGATTGACCATTAGCGGCCTTCATGATCCGCCGCCGGCTTCAGGCAAAGGCCGGCTCGTCCCTTGGATCGTCCCGCTCCCTCGGCCCGCTGAAGCCGATGACCAGCGACAGGAGGGCCAGCGCACCGAAACACAGCACGAGCCAGAGCGGCATCCCCGCCACCGTCGTCTGCAGGGCAGCGCGCGGATCCTTCAGGAGAGCATCCGGATCGATGCCTGACAGGAGGCCGGCGGGGTCTCGGGAGGCCGTCGCAACCGGCGGCGGCAGGAGCGCCGTGGGCTCCCCGCTGGCAGCACTGTCGGCCCCCGGCAGCGGAAGCCCATCTTCCGTAACGGACGGGGATGCGGGAGCGGTCGCCGGGTCTGTGGACGGCCAGGAAACCCCC
Source organism: Alphaproteobacteria bacterium (assembly GCA_040382295.1). Taxonomy (GTDB): domain Bacteria; phylum Pseudomonadota; class Alphaproteobacteria; order Micropepsales; family Micropepsaceae; genus SZUA-430. The sequence goes on along the minus strand of JBEIFU010000318.1, from coordinate 278 downwards.
GGTTCTCCGGGCAGCGCATCGGCCATGCCGACAGCGACAGGCGCCTGTCGCCGCGCCATGACGACCGGCGCATCCGGCACGATCTCGCTCCGCACGACCCGGTTGCTGCGCGCCATCCGCGCCTCGCGCGTGTCGACGGTGGTAAACGAGGCGGGCGGTTGCAGGTCTGTCTTGATCGGCTGACGGCCTTGCACGGCCTGGCAGGCTGCCAGCGACAGCATCGCCAAACACAGCGCAAGAGACCCTGACCGCTTTATGACTTTTCCCACCATCCGACT
>JBEIFU010000317.1:0-2708 GCA_040382295.1 Alphaproteobacteria bacterium | reverse complement strand
CCCGGCGTGAAGGGTGCGTGTTCGGGGAAACGGAAGGCGAGCCCCAGGCCGACATTCACGAGCGCGTCCGGCCCGTCGGCGGGCAGGTTCATGCCGAACTGCTCGACCAGTCCGCGGCCATAGAAGGGGCCGATCTCGTCGGCGACGCGGGCGCGGTTGGCCACGATGCCCTCGTGGGCATAGACGGGGAGCTTGCGGCCTGCCTCCTCGAAGATCGCGCGCGTGCCGGCGACATAATGGAAGTGGGTGTACATGACGGCGACGATGGGCTTCTGCGTGACGGCGCGCAGTTCCTTGAGTGCGGCGCGCATTTCCTCGACGCACTCGCCCGTGTCGATGGCAATCAGCCCCTCGGGGCCTTCGATGAAGGTCTGGTTCGACAGGCCATTGCCGACGAGACACCAGACGCCGGGCCGGGGCGCATAAAGCCTGCGCTCCAGCCGCGCACGGTGTTCGACATGAAGCCTGTGGCCGCGGGCGCCGTTGGCGGCGGTGACGATGCTGTCGGGATTGTTCTCGAAACTGCGGACAGGCTTGTGAACATCGACGGCCATGGGAGCTCCCCTCGCCGCCGGCAGACGGATGTCATGCCCGATCGGCGATGTCGAGCATATCACCCATGATCGCGTTGAGGTCAAAGTCCTTGGGCGGGACGGTTTGCCTCATCGGGCGCGGCGTCGCGAGGTTTCCACGCTCAGCCGAACGCCTTCCTCTTTCTGCAGCCAGGCGACGACATCAAACAGGTTCTTTGCCTGCGGATTACCGCGAGGGCCAAACATCCGGATCAGGCTTTTCGGTGGAATGCGCGTTTTCAAGCCCAACTGCTCGAACCCAACCGTTGCATTGATGAAGTCGCGCAGGACAGCCTTGCCCGTCTCCACATCACCTTCGAGCATACACTCGATCCCCTCGCGCAACAGCGCGCGTCGAAACGCAGAATCGCGGCGCGCCCGAGCCTGGATCGTCTCCTTGAATTCGCGGGTCAGTGCCATTGCCTACTGCTCCTTCTTCTTGCGCCTCTTGTAGTCACGCCAGCGAGACTTGGCTGCTTCTATGTCGTCCTGCTGGCGCCTCTTGGTACCTCCGCCAAGCAGGATGACAATGGTTGCGCCATCCTTGCCGAAGTAAATTCGATACCCTGGCCCGAAATCCAGCCTGATCTCGAATACGCCGTCTCCCACCCCTTTTGCATTCGAGAGGTTTCCCCTTGCGACCCTCACTTCCGCGATTGCGATGCGCGCCGCAGCCTGAGCGTCCAAGCGATCGAACCACGCGCGGAAAGGGCTTTCACCTTTTTCATCGAGGTATTCCCGGACATCGATCATGATAGTAACACTAGGGTTACTATTTTGCAACGATGTCGAGCATATCACCCATGATCGCGTTGAGGTCAAAGTCCTTGGGCGTGTAGACGCGCGTGACGCCGAGGGCCTTGAGGTCGGCCTCGTCCTCGGGTGGCACGATGCCGCCGACGATGACAGGTGTCTTCGACAGGCCTGCGGCCTTCAGCTCGCGCATCACTTCGGCGACAAGTTCCTTGTGGCTGCCGGAGAGGATCGAGAGGCCGATCACATGCGGGTTACGGGCCTTCGCTGCGGCGGCGATCTCGGCCGGGGTCAGGCGAATGCCGTCATAGGCGACGGCAAAGCCGCAGTCGCGGGCGCGGAAGGCGATCTGCTCGGCGCCGTTCGAATGGCCGTCGAGGCCGGGCTTGGCCACCAGAAGCGCGGGCGGGCGGCCCAGCTTCACGGCGATGGCCTTGGCGCGTTCGCGCAGGCCGCCGATCTGCTCGTCGTTCGACAGGCGCGGGGTGGCGGCGACGCCGGTCGGGGCGCGGAACTCGCCGAAGGCCCCGCGCAGCGCGCCGGCCCACTCACCCGTGGTCACGCCGGCCTTGGCACAGGCGATCGAGGGTTCCATGATGTTGCGACCATCGGCTGCGGCGGCGCGCAGGGCGTCGAGTGCTGTCGCGACGGCGCTGGCGTCGCGGGTTGCACGCCAGGCGTGGAGACGCTCGACCTGGTCGCGCTCTGCCGAGGCATCGACCGTTACAACCGCTGACGAGCCGCCCGAGAGCGCGGGCGCGGCGCCTTCCCGGTAAGCATTCACGCCGACCACGGTCTGCTCGCCCGTTTCGATGGCCGAGACGCGCGCGGCGTTCGATTCAACAAGGCGCTCCTTGATGTAGCCGGTCTCGACGGCGGCGATGGCGCCACCCATGCCGGCAATCCGTTCCAGTTCGGCCAGGGCTTCGCGCTTGAGCTCGTCGACCTTGGCGCGGATGACCGGCGAGCCGTCGAAGAGGTCGCCATATTCGAGGAGATCGGTCTCGAGGGCGAGGATCTGCTGGGCGCGCAGCGACCATTGCTGGTCCCAGGGGCGCGGCAGGCCGAGCGCCTCGTTCCAGGCGGGCAGCTGTACCGAGCGGGCGCGTGCGTTCTTCGAGAGCGTCACGGCCAGCATCTCGATCAGGATGCGGTAGACGTTGTTTTCCGGCTGCTGCTCGGTCAGGCCGAGCGAATTCACCTGCACGCCATAGCGGAAGAGAAGATCCTTCTCGCCCGTCACGCCATAGCGGGTGCGGCCGAGGTCTTCCCACAGCTCGGTGAAGGCGCTCATCTTGCAGACCTCGGTCACGAAGCGGATGCCCGCGTTCACGAAGAAGGAGATGCGCCCGAAGATGCGCCCGAACTCGGCCGGGGCCACCT
>JBEIFU010000316.1:0-2709 GCA_040382295.1 Alphaproteobacteria bacterium | reverse complement strand
GTGTCTGAACTTGCCGACTTGATCCTCGTGAACTCGGCCTACACCGCGGACCGCACTCGTTACTGGCTCCAGCGCCTCGGCTGGCGAGAGCCTGCCATCACCGTCGTGCCTCTGGGGGTGGAGGATCTGTTCCTGCAACAATACAATGCTCCCCTGCCGCAGGTCGAGCGCCCTTACTTCGTCTATGTGGGTACGATCGAGCCCCGCAAGAACCTCGCCTTCCTGCTCGCAGTCTGGCGTCAGATGGCGGAGCAGCTTGGCGAGGCGACGCCGCGCCTGCTGCTTGTCGGTCGCCGCGGCTGGGAGAACGAGAGCGTCGTGGACCTGCTCGAGCGATCAGCGCGCCTCGCTCCTTACGTGATCGAAGTCTCGGGGCTGACCGACCATGGCCTTGTCACCCTGTTGCGGGGTTCTGCCGGCCTCGTGTCTCCCTCTTATGTCGAAGGGTTCGGCCTGCCGCTCATCGAGGCGGCTGCGCTTGGGACGCCCCTCATCGTCTCCGACATCCCGGCCCACCGCGAGGTTGCGGGGCAAGGTGCCACGTTCGTCGATCCGAATGATGGGCCCGCGTGGATGAAGGCCATACGGGCCCATACCTCCGATGCAAGGAAGGTCCGTCCTGATGCCCGAACCGGGTTCAGCACATGGCGAGACCACGTCACGTCGGCAATCGCCAGCCTGCCGTGACCACGCCCCTAACCCTTGGTCAGGAAGTTCCGGATCCGGTAGCTGATCATGTCGATGACGGCCACCGTGACAAGGAACAGCAGGATGACGAAAGCGGCCTGGTCCCAGAGGGCCAGCTTGATCCGTTCGTTGAGGAAGAAGCCGATCCCGCCGGCGCCCACAATGCCGAACACGGTGGCGTTGCGTACATTGGACTCGAAGAAATAAAGCGCCTGGCTCAGCATCACCGGCAGGACCTGCGGCAGCACGCCAAAGCGCAGCACCAGGACGCGGGCGGCGCCCGACGCTTCGAGACCTTCAACTGGTTTTCGGTCGGCATTCTCGATGGCCTCGGCGTACAGCTTTGACAGGGCAGCGAAGTCGCCCAGGATCAGCGCCATGACGCCCGCCATCGGCCCCAGACCCACGACGCCGATGAAGATCAGCGCCCAGATCAGCGACGGGGTCGCGCGGAAGATGTCAAAAAAGCGCCGGATCGCAAAATGAAATACCGGGTTCGATACGACCGTCGAGGCGCCAAGGAACCCCAGCGGCAGGGCGAGAAGCGCGGCAATGGCGGTGCCGAAGAACGCCATGCCCAAGGTCTCTCCCATTGCCTGCACATAGGCCTGGAGCTGGCCGTTGTCCGTTGGCGGCGCCATGAGGCGCAGGATGTGGCCCAACTGCCCCAGCCCATCGACCAGGCGCTGCGGCGTGATCCCTAGCTGCACGCCGGCCCACAGCGTGTAGAGAACGATGGAAGCTGCCACGAGCGCCCGAAAGAGCGAGGTCGTGAAGGGAACTGCGAACAGGCGTGGCACGCGCGCTTGTGCTGCCGCGATGTCGGATGCCGAGATGGCGTTTGCGCTGCGTGCCATCATGCGCCCTCACCGAAGATCAGCCGCCGCCGTACGCGGCCCGAGACAAGGTCCACGACGAAGATCACGAGGATGATCATGGCGAGGATGGCGCTCGCGTCGCGATAGGCGCCGAACTGCATGGCCGAGATGAATTCGTGCCCGATCCCTCCGCCGCCGACAAAGCCGATGGCGGCTGCCGCGCCGACATTGATCTCGAACCGCAGCAGGCCATAGGACGCGACATTGGGCAGGATCTGAGGGATCACGCCGAAGCGCACGGTCTGCAGCCAGCTTGCCCCCGTCCCGCGCATGCCTTCGAGCGGGGCCTCCGAGATGTTCTCGATGACCTCGGCGTAGAGCTTGCCCAAGGCACCGGTCGCGTGCAGCCAGATCGCAAGCAGGCCGGCCAGCGGCCCAACCCCAAAGGCAAAGACGAAGATGAGGGCGAGCACCAGGTCGGGCATGGTGCGCAGCAGCTCGAGGAAGCGGCGCACCGGAAAACTCACGATAGCGGGAACTCCCAGGTTCCGTGCCGACAGGAGCCCGAGCGACAGGCCCGAAGCGACTGCCAGCACTGTCCCCAGAACTGCCATGTGGATCGAGGTCAGGATGCTCAGGCCCCACGTCTCGGCGTCATAGAACCAGTAGGCGAAAGAGCCTTCGGTGCGGACATCGTCCATGAGGCGCTGTGCCTGCAGGTCCGGCAGGAACTGGACGAAGAAACCGGAAATGTTCGGCCAGCCCTCGATCAGGCGCGGCAGGTCGACCTGCGCGACCAGCGCCGAGCCGCCCATGAGGCCGCAGAACAGCAGCACACCCACAAGCTGGACAAGGCGCGCCCGCGTACGGTGGCGCGCGAAGTCCCGCTCGAAAGCCAGCGTGCTAGCGGCCGCCTGCATGCTCAGCGCCGCCCGCGGCGGGCCGCTTCCTCGGCCTTGCGCATGTCCACGATCACTTGGTAGTCGGCATGTGACACGGGCGTGAAGCCGGGGCTGTCGCCCGACGCCAGAGCCTTGAAGGCCACCGGGTTTTCCTTCGGCAGGTCGCTGAGTGCCTTGACGAGCGCATCCTTTAGGCCCTGCGGCAGTGCCTTTCTGACCACCACGGGCCCGTTCACGATCGGGCCGGCCTTCCAGATGATGCGGATGTCCTTCATGTCGACAAGCTTCTGCTCGGCCATGCG
>JBEIFU010000315.1:0-2739 GCA_040382295.1 Alphaproteobacteria bacterium | reverse complement strand
GAGTACCGCAAGGAACTCCAGGACCTTCAGAAGCGCGGCTACCAGCGCGTGAAGGTAGATGGCGCCTATCACGAGATCGACAAGGTCCCGGCGCTCGACAAGAAGCTGAAGCACGACATCGATGTGGTGGTGGACCGCATCGCCGTCCGCCCCGACATCGGCAACCGCCTGCCGGACAGCATCGAGCAGGCACTGAACCTTGCCGACGGGATCGCCGTCGTCGAATTCGCCGACCGCAAGACAAAGGATGGCGACCCGGAGCGCCTGATCTTCTCAGCCAGGTTCGCCTGCCCCGTTTCGGGCTTCACGATCCCCGAGATCGAACCTCGCCTGTTCTCGTTCAACTCGCCGCATGGCGCCTGCCCGAAGTGTGATGGCCTCGGCACGCAGATGTTCTTCGACGAAGCACGGATCGTGCCGGACGAGAACCTGTCACTGAAGCAAGGCGCCATCGCGCCCTGGTCCAAGGCAACATCCACGCTCTACGGTCAGACACTCGAGGCACTGGCGCGCCACTACAAGTTCCCGATGACAATCGCGTGGAAAGACCTACCGAAGAAAGCCCGGGACGTGGTGCTGCGCGGATCAGGCGAGGAGGTGGTCGCCTTCGTCTATGACGACGGCATGCGCCGCTATGAAACGAAGAAGACATTCGAAGGCGTGATCCCGAACCTCGAGCGCCGCTACCGCGAGACCGACTCGGCGTGGATGCGCGAGGAACTCGAGAAGTTCAAGGACCAGAGCGATTGCGAGACCTGCAAGGGCTTCCGGCTCAAACCCGAAGCACTGGCGGTCAGGATCGGCGGCAAGCACGTCGGTGAGGTCTGCGATCTATCCATTCGCGCGGCCGATGAATGGTTCCGCACCATCGATGCCAAATTCAATTCCAAGCAGAAGGAAATCGCAGCGCGCATTCTCAAGGAGATCCGCGAGCGCCTGCGCTTCCTGAATGACGTAGGGCTCGAGTATCTCACACTCTCGCGCGGGTCAGGCACCTTGTCGGGCGGGGAAAGCCAGCGCATCAGGCTGGCCTCGCAGATCGGCTCGGGCCTGACAGGCGTACTCTATGTGCTCGACGAGCCCTCGATCGGCCTGCACCAGCGCGACAACCAGCGCCTGCTCGACACGCTGCGCCGCTTGCGCGACCTCGGCAACACGGTAGTCGTGGTCGAACACGATGAAGATGCGATCCGCACGGCCGACCATGTCATCGACATGGGTCCGGGCGCTGGCATCCATGGCGGCGAGATTGTCGCGGAAGGCACGCCCGACGAGATCATGCGAAACCCGGCCAGCCTGACAGGCCAGTATCTCGTAGGCCTCAGGCAGATCCCGGTCCCTGCTGAACGCCGCAAGGGAAATGGCAAATCGCTGAAGGTCGTCGGCGCGCGCGGCAACAATCTCAGGAATGTCTCCGCGGAAATCCCGCTGGGCACGTTCTGCTGCATCACGGGCGTCTCAGGTGGTGGAAAGTCGACGCTGATCATCGAGACCCTGTTCAAGGCGGCGGCGCGCCGCCTGAACGGCGCGCGCGAGACCCCTGCCCCGCATGAGCGCATCGAGGGTCTGCAGCACCTCGACAAAGTGATCGACATCGACCAGTCGCCCATCGGGCGCACGCCGCGGTCGAACCCGGCGACCTACACGGGCGCCTTCACGCCGATCCGCGACTGGTTTGCGGGCCTTCCCGAGGCCAAGGCGCGCGGCTATGAGGCAGGTCGCTTCTCGTTCAACGTCAAGGGCGGACGCTGCGAGGCCTGCCAGGGCGACGGCGTGATCAAGATCGAGATGCACTTCCTGCCCGACGTCTATGTACAGTGCGACGTGTGCCTCGGGCAGCGCTACAATCGCGAGACGCTTGAGGTGAAATTCAAGGATAAGTCGATTGCAGAGATCCTCGACATGACGGTCGAGGATGCAGCCGACTTCTTCCGCTCGGTGCCCAGCATTGCCGAGAAGATGGAAACGCTCAAGCGCGTGGGCCTCACCTATATCAAGGTAGGCCAGCAGGCGACGACGCTTTCGGGTGGCGAGGCGCAACGCGTGAAGCTGTCGAAGGAACTCTCACGCCGGTCGACGGGCCGCACGCTTTACATCCTCGACGAGCCAACGACCGGCCTGCACTTCGACGACGTACGCAAACTCCTCGACGTGCTCCACGAGCTCGTGGCCCAGGGCAATTCGGTCGTGGTGATCGAGCACAACCTCGAGGTCATCAAGACCGCCGACTGGATCATCGATCTTGGCCCCGAAGGCGGCGACGGCGGCGGTGAAATCGTTGCTGCTGGCACGCCCGAGGACGTGGCAAAGGTCGCGAGGTCACACACCGGGCAGTATCTCAAGCCGTTGCTGAAACGCCCAGCAAAGGATCCCTCTGCAATGACGCCCCAACGTTCAGGAAAGCGGGCACGAGCAAACATGTAGCGCTGGAGCCAAGCATACGAAACTCACACGCGAACACTTGAAACTTCAGACAGAGTTGGCGCAAGAACCAAAAGTGCCTTTGCAACGCAAACCGCAGAGACGCCAGGAAGATCGAAGTTACCGTCCCGAACCCTCACCCGCCAGCGCCATGTAGGCGTTGCCAGCGATACCCGTATACAGGGCCGCGCTGAGAATGGTGCTCACGAAGTTAAGGATCGAATAGCCAAGCCAGTTCGCATAAAGGGCAGCAGTGAAGTCGCGCTGCCAGGCATTGATGGCCTGCTCGAACGCCTTGGCGTTTGCGTCTGCATTCTG
>JBEIFU010000314.1:0-2746 GCA_040382295.1 Alphaproteobacteria bacterium | reverse complement strand
GGCCTGGTCTCCGGCGTTCTTGAAGTACCACTCCACCCCGAACCTGAGCGTGTCGTTGAGCGTCACCTCCGCGATCGTCACCTCGATCAGGACCTGGTCGGGCGCGACGTCGACCTCCTTCAGGAAGCGCTCGAGCCCCGCGTACTCTCCACCGCGCGCCCGGATGATGAGCGCATTGTTCGGCTGGTCCACGGCGATCTGCAGGGTCCCGGGTGTCCCGGCCTGAGTTGGCGCCGCGACGCTGGCGGCTGGCCCGGGCCCGGCGTCCTGCACACTGTCCCCGGCGGAGGGGACGTCGTCCGGGCCCATCTGGACCGCGCTCCCATAGACGGCTGCCAGCGAGCGCGCGACATCTCCGGCCTTCGCATGCTGCAGGCGATAGTAGTAGACCCCGCGCCCTGGTCCCCGGGGCGGCACATCCAGGCGGTCCACCCAGTTCTCGACGGCCCGAAGCAGTCCCGCCCGCGGCGCCACGACCAGCAGCGTGTTGATGCGCGGCAGCGGAACGAAGCGCAGCAGGCTTGCCTGTGCACCGCCGGTCCCCTGGAACACGCGCGTGAGCTCCTGGGCCAGTGCCTGCGCCTCGACATGATCGGGACGCACCAGCGCATAGGACATGCCCTTGAGGTGGTCGACATCGAACAGGCGGACCGTGTCGAGCATGGCTGCACGCTCCTGACTTGTGCCCGCCAGGAAGATGAGGTTGCGCGGGGCATCGACTGCTGCAATGCCGCCGGCGGGGGTCACGGGCTCGAGCAGGCGCTGCATCTCGGCCGCTGCGATGTGATTGAGCGTGACGATCTCGATGCCATAGCCGGGTCCCCGCGCCCGTCCGGGACTTGCCACCTCAAAGCCGTCGATGCGCCTCGATGCCTCCGTGGCGGGCACCACGTTGTAGACGTTGTCGGCGAACACGATCACCGCACCATTGGACTTCAGCGCCGTCTCGAGGGCGGCCACCACATCCTGTCGGCGCAGGGGCGTGCTTGTCCGCAGCGTCACCTTTCCCTGAACCTGCGGGTCGACGGCATAGGGAAGCTTCAAGATGTCACCGAGAACGGTGCGCACGACGTCGCGGATCTCGGCATCGGCAAAGTCAAGCAGCACCTCGCCGCCCTTGCTGGCTGCCGCGCTGCGCTGCGGGGGCGTGGCGAGGGGGCTGTCGCCCGCGACGATCTCAGTGCGTGGCTGTCCTGCCGTGCGCGCCGTGTCTTCGCCGATGACGAGAGGCGCTGTCGCAGGTGTTGCGGCCTCGCTGCCTGGCGTTACCGATCGCGTGGCGCCGAGCAGACCCTCGTCATCTTCGATCGCCGCGCAGGCGCCCGCAAGTACCAGAGCGAAGACAGATGCAAGAACCCGCGCGGAACCGCTGCAGGACAGGCTTTGTCTCATCGCTGGCTGTTGAGGGGACATGACGATATCGAACGGCATGGCCTGGCCGGCGTCAAGCAGGATCAGTCTCCGATTGCCAGAAAGCGTTCCGCTCTGTCGGGCTTTTCGCGCTCAGGGTGTCGGCGCGCCGTTCACCGCCGCAGGGATTGCAAGAAGTTCCGTGCGACCACCACCTGAGATTGAAACGCCGCGCGCATCGATCTGTTCCACGATCCATCCGTCCAAGCTGTCCCCTTTTCTGACTGTCACGATCCCGCCGTCGGCCTTGCGGACCAGGGCAAGGCGCGCCACGCTGTCCCCGGCGATCCCGACCAGACGGTACTGTGCCGGGTCGGTGGGTGGTGCAGCGCCGCCTTCGGTTGCCGTGCCGATTGGCCCTGAACGCGGATCTGGCTTGCGCCCGGCATTGAAGAGCGGCCGGCGGGTCAGCACCTCCTGTGCCTCAAGCGGCTCGGCCTCCTGCACCGGCACAAGGGTCACGGCCTTGAGCTGAGGTACGGGCGCAGGCCGCAATCCCTGAAGCAGGCCCGGAAACGACGGCAGGAAGGCCAGCAGGCTGGCAACAAGTCCTGCTGCCGCAATCCATCCAAGGGCGCGCCCCAGCGCGCCGATGTCCCTGAAGAGGCTCATGGGACACGCATGTGAGCGAGCACGACCAGCTCGAGCTGCAGGCGATTGGCCATGCCTGCGGGTGGCGCCGACAGGCCATCCGGGTCACGCACCGAGAGACGCTCGACCGTGAGCAGCGGGCGCGCGGTTGCAACGCCATGCAGGATCTTCACCAGCCCGCCCATGTCCGTCTCGGCCGCCATCTGCATCCGGATCCGGGTCAGCGGCCCTGCCGGCTCCTCGGGCAGGAGCTGCGCGCTTGTCACCATGGCGCCTGCAGCGGACAGGATCTGCGTCAGCTGGCCCTGCACCTGCGCGCCTGCAATGGCTGGGCCGTCAGCCGAGACGGTCAGCGTCTGCAGCGCCGTGTTGGCCTCGAGTGCCGCCACGGCCGCCTCGAAGCGCTCCCGCGCGTCGATCATGGCCTCCATGGCTTGCGCCTGGCGGCGCAACAGGCCCACGCGCTCGCCATGCTGGCGACTGGCCTCGAGGAGGGGCAGGACCACGAACAGCACTGCCAGCGCGACTGCACCCAGCAGCAGGGCAAGTGCCAGGAGGCGCTGTCTTTTCGGGGACAGTTTCAGTATCATGGCACGGCCTCCTCGAGACGTGCACCGATCTCGAAACGGTCGGCGTTGCGCTCGGTGACCCGCATGACCTGCGAGACGAACTTCACCTCGCGCAGGACCGGCGAGGCTTCGAGGCGCGGGATCAATTGCGCCGCGTCGCCGGCGATGCCTGTCAT
>JBEIFU010000313.1:0-2757 GCA_040382295.1 Alphaproteobacteria bacterium | reverse complement strand
CCCCTCCCGAGTTGGCGCTCCGGAGGGGTTTTTTGTGCCTTCGCTCGGACGCCGCCAAAGTACCCCCGAAAGCCCTGACGAACGCATGAGAACGCAAATGCCTGCCCTCCTGATACACCTGCGCAACCCCGCATTGATCCCCTGGATCGGCGAAGCCCGCGCCCTGATGAAGGTGTCCCTGCCGCTCATCGCGATGCAGCTGTCGCAGTTCGGCCTCGTGACGACGGACGTCATCATGGTGGGTGCGCTGGGCGAGCAGCCGCTCGCAGCCACCAGCATCGGCGCCGTGATGTTCTACATTGCCTGGCTCTCGGGCTATGGCCCGGTCATGGCTGTCTCGCCGGTGGTCTCCCACATCCTCGGCGCCAACCCCCATGACTTTGCCAATGCGCGCATCGCCGTGCGCATGGGGCTCTGGGCCGTCGCGATCGTCTCGCTTCCCCTGATCGCGCTGCTCACGATGTCGAGGCCCGCCCTCATCGCACTCGGCCAGCCCGAGGAGGTGGTGGACATGGCCATGCCGTGGATCTCGATTGTCGCGTGCGGCTTGCCGTTCACGCTGGGCTTTGGCGTCCTGCGGAATTTCGCCTCTGCGACAGGGCGCCAAAACGAGGTCCTTGGCATCGCCGTAGCAACTCTGCTCGTGAACATCGCCCTCAACTACGTGCTCATCTATGGCAAGTTTGGGGCCCCCGCGCTGGGCATCACGGGCGCAGCCATTGCGACGGCTGCGTCATACGCCTTTTCGTTCTTCGCCATGCTGGGGCTTTTGGCCCTAGCACCGCATTTCAGTCAGTACAGGCTGCTGCGGGATTTGCGTAAGCCTGACTGGGCGCGCCTGCGAGAACTGTTTCGCCTGGGCGTGCCCATGGGCATGGCCATGATCTTCGAATCCATGCTCTTCAACGCCGCGACGCTGATGATGGGCACATTCGGAGCGACCACCCTGGCAGCCCACCAGATTGCCATCAATCTGGCAGGCCTTGCGTTCATGATCCCCCTCGGGATCGGTCTCGGCGCGACGGTCCGGGTCGGCCTCGCCGCAGGCGCGGGGGATGCTCTGGCCGCACGGCGTGCGGGGCTCACGGCGATCATGTGCTCGGCAGGCGTCGCAGCCATGTTCACGGTCATCATGTTCGCCATTCCCGGTGCGCTTATCGGCCTCTATTTGCCGCCGGGGGAGGCCGCCGAGGTGCGAAGGCTCGCCGCCACTTTCCTTGTCTTTGCAGCGCTCTTCCACTTGTTCGACGCGCTCCAGGTCACGGGACAATTAGTGCTGCGGGGCCTCAAGGATGCCAGCGTGCCGATGTGGATCGCAGCCGTCAGCTATTGGCTGGTGGGCTTTGTCGTTGCCTGGATCCTCGCCTTCTGGGTGGGCTGGCAAGGCACGGGCGTCTGGATCGGGCTGACCGCCAGCCTGGCCGTTGCCGCCGTCGGCATGGTCTGGCGCTTCGAGTGGCTGTCCAGACAGCATGACAACGGCTCAAGGTAGGCTTAACCCCAGTCTGCACGTGAGCTGAAGCTCGCGCTGTGGGACGATTGCTCGCGGTCAGTGCCGACCGCAACCAGCATGTTGCTCAAGCCGATGCCGCCCCAGATCGAGAAAGTGGTCACAAGTCCCGCAAACCTGCTTGTCTCTGCCGCCTGCATTCTCCTGCTGGCCCTTCTTCTGCTGCGTCCCGAGTGGCACGGCCTCTTCGATCTCGTTCCCGACGAGCTGGACCTTCGGCGCGCAGAAGGCACCCTGACCGCATTCCGTCAGCACAGGAACGAGGAAGGCCTGCGCTTTCAGCTGTCCGGAAGCACCGACTTTTTCGTGCTCTCCCCCTACACGGGGGCTGAACCGGTGATCCGCCGATCGCTGCCCGGGGCAAGGTTCACAGTGCTCTACGACCCGCAGCGGCCAGCGGAACCGCTTTGGTCGAAGCGCCGCTCCTTCGTGGTCTACGTTGTCCTTGTTGATGGATCGCCGATCCGCCCCTACCGGCTCGTCGCCCAGGACGCACGCCAGAGCCTCGCATGGACACCCCTGGCGGGCGCATTCTGCGCTTTCCTGGGACTTTCAATCCTCGGGCGGGTTGCCCTGATCCAGCTGCGGCGGCGGCCCGGAGGCACAAATCAGGGTATCTCCGGCGCAAAAACGGGCTAAACCGCCGCGCCCCCCGCGCAACCCCTTGTATCCGGCACAGCTTTCTGGCTATTTCCCGCGCCTCGATTGAACGGCCGGGCGGGGCATGCCCAGGCGGTTCTGAAGCGCGGGCCCGCGAGGACCCACGCGAACGCGTTCCAGCATAAGGAGACCGAAATGCCCAAGTTGAAGACAAAATCAGGCGCGAAAAAGCGCTTCAAGATGACGGCCACCGGAAAGGTCAAGCATGGAGGCGTGATGAAGCGCCACCGCCTGATCCGCCGCAGTTCCAAGCGCAAGATGCACGCACGCGGAACCTTCGTTCTCTCCGAGAGCGATACGCCGCGCGTAAAGCTCTGGATGCCCTATAACCGGTAAGGACCAACATCGATGTCACGTGCACCTCGCGCGGTTCCAAGCCGCGCCCGCCGCAAGAAAGTTCTCGCTCAGGCCAAGGGTTTCCGCGGTCGCCGCAAGAACAATATCACCACCGCCAACGCAGCCGTCGACAAGTCAGGCCAGCACGCCTACATCGGCCGCAAGCTGCGCAAGCGCAATTTCCGCGCCCTCTGGATCCAGCGCATCAACGCCGCCGTCCGCGAGCACGGCCTGACCTATGGCCGATTTAT
>JBEIFU010000312.1:0-2773 GCA_040382295.1 Alphaproteobacteria bacterium | reverse complement strand
TATCGCTACACCGATTATGGCGACGACGTGGATGCGTTCGGCACTGTTGATGGACCGTATGAGGTCAGCTCGCAGAAAATCCACGTGGGGCTGAACTTCAAGCTCTAGACGTCTCGGGAGCGGGGCTTGACTTATTGTCCCCGCTCTCTGGCTTTTCCCACCTCCTGGACGATGGCGTCCACGAGACGTCGCCGCTCGTCTGGCCGCACCGTTGATGGCTGATTGAGCGTGACCACGATGGTGAGATCAAGGTCCGGGCACGCGACGAGATCAACATTCCAGAAACCAGCGTGGCCAATGCATTTGTGCCCAGCATGCGCCTGCTCGAAAAAGACCAGCCCGTGCCCATCCCGCCCTGGCGCGGGCGTTGACCTTGGTGCGGCGAGCGCACGGGTCAGGGTCTCGGGTCGGTCAAACAGCCCTCCCTTGACGAAGGCATTCATGAAGAGGGCGAGATCGCTGACCGTCGAAACGATCCCGCCGCCACCCCAGAGGTCAAAAGACGGATCGAAGTCCGTGAAATCCACCTTGCCGAGATATTGTTTGAGGCGCGGCGCGAGAGTGGGCGGCTGTGCCTCAAGCGTCTCGAACCAGGTCTCTTCAAGCCCCAGGCGGTCGAAGCGCAGCAAGTGCCTGATCGATGGGGCGAGAGGCTTCGCTGTGGTTCCTTCGATGATTTCTGCGAGAAGGAGATAGCCGGTGTCGGAGTAAGCCTGCTGTTCCCCGGGCTCTCCCACCTTGCGACCTTCGGACATGGCAAGTGCGATCTGCTCGCCGCGCGTCCACCGACGCTGCCCGTTGGCGAGTATCGCCTTCAGGAAGTCCGGAAGCGTTGAATGATCGCTGAGCCCGCTCGTGTGTGACAGCAACTGGGAGATGGTGATGCGGCTCGGGTCGTAGCCGCCGTTGACCAGCAGCATCCTTGTTCCGTTCGACAGGCTGGGGCCGATCGCGCTGTCCAGAGACAGTCTATCCTGCTCGACGAGCCTCAGCACAGCCGCGGCGACGAAAAGCTTGGTGACGCTGGCGATCCTGAACGGCCGTCTGGCAAGCGGCTCTGGTCCCGTTTCGCCGATGCCTCTCGACGCCCCTGTCCAGTCGACCTCATACCGCGGCGATCGCGCATGGGCGATGACGCTGGGTACGCCCGGATCGCGGGCCGTAATCTCGGAGGCCAGCCCGTCCAGCGGATTTTCTGCCGCGGCAGCAAGTGATTGGCTCATGACAAAACCGATGATGAGGAGAACGCGCAGCAGCATTCGGGGGCTCTGCCTAACGCCGGTTTCGAGCAATTGCGTATGCATAGAGTGCGACCGCCGCGGCATTGGATACGTTCAGACTGGGCATGGCGTCTGTCGTGGGCAGTCGGACGCTGATATCGCAGTTTTCGCGCGTGAGCCGCCTCAAGCCCTCTCCCTCGGCCCCCAGCACGAGAACAATGTCCCGCTGCAGGTCGAGCGTCTCAAGGGTCTCTGAGGCTTCATCCGCGAAGGCCAGTCGCAGGAAACCCTCGCGACCCAGTTGCTCCAGCGTCCGCGCGATATTGACGACAGTGATGATGGGCACCTTCTCGACAGCGCCGCTTGCCGCCTTGGCCAGGACGCCGTGCAGCGGAGGGGAGTGCCGGTCCTGCACAATCACTGCGCTGGCGCCGAATGCGGCAGCGGACCGAATAACTGCACCAAAATTATGGGGATCGGTAACCTGGTCCAGCACCACGAAGCAGCAGGGGCGGTTGGCGGTCTCGAGCACGCCTGCGACGTCCTGTTCCTCCAGTTGCAGGACCTGGAGCGCCAGCCCCTGATGCACCGCCTCTCGAGGAACGACACGCGATATGACGGCGCCATCGGCGACCTCAACGGGGACTTTCCGCCGCTGGGCCAGGGCGAGCAGTTCCTGGTCAACGCCTTGATTCGCCAACATTTTTCGACATTTACGCGCTGGATTTCCCAGCGCTGCCGCGACCGCGTGGGTGCCCCACAGCCATATCAGGCCGCTATCATTCCTGTGCTCCTTGTGGCCACGAGGCCGGTGTCCATCTCTGTGTCTGGTCATTGTGACGCCCCAAAAGAGGGGGGAAGATAGGGGTTAACCAGTTGACAAGCCATGGATGTTTTGGCCATAAGCCGCGTTCTCATGCCCCCATATTGGCGGGCAGGCGCAGGCGCGATCCCAAGATATAGGATAAAATTCACAACCGGTTGCAGCAATCACGCACGTGGGGAAAAGGACCCGCGCATGTCGTTTTGGGGGAGTGTCCCGAGTGGCAAAGGGGGCGGACTGTAAATCCGCTGGCTTACGCCTTCGTAGGTTCGAGTCCTACCTCCCCCACCATCTGTTTCCCGACCGTCCGTCGGGTGCGGGGAGTGAACGGGAGGCCGACAGCGGGCGTGCCGCGTAGGGCGGGCGTTATGCAGCGTGCGGCAGGCACGGTGTATTCGGTGACAGGTTGAAATGGAGAGTGGAGCAGGCAGGTACGTCAGGATCAAGCGGGTGTAGCTCAATGGTAGAGCAGAAGCCTTCCAAGCTTACGACGAGGGTTCGATTCCCTTCACCCGCTCCAGTTCCGGGATGGTTCAGAAGTGCAGGGCGCGCGCCGCGCGACATTGACGGTTTGATTTGAATTAGGGAATGGACTCATGGCCAAAGCGAAATTTGAGCGGACGAAGCCGCACTGCAACATTGGAACGATTGGGCACGTTGACCACGGGAAGACGTCGCTGACGGCGGCGATCACGAAGGTTCTTGCGAAGGCTGGCGGAGCGAAGTTCAC
>JBEIFU010000311.1:0-2788 GCA_040382295.1 Alphaproteobacteria bacterium | reverse complement strand
GCGATGGCAACGACGATCCTTGTTGTTCTTCTGGTGGGTGTCGAGGCGGGGATCACGGCAGGCGTGGGGTTGTCGCTGCTGCTATTCCTGTGGCGTACCTCGCGCCCGCACATGGCGATCGTGGGGCTTGTGCCGGGCAGCGAGCATTTCCGCAATGTCGAGCGCCACAAAGTGATCATCGATCCGGCTCTGCTCTCGATCCGGGTGGACGAGAGCCTCTATTTCGCAAACGCGCGCGCGCTGGAGGATGCGATCTATACCCGCGTCGCCGAGCAGCCTGCCTTGAAGCATGTGATCCTGATGTGTCCGGCTGTAAATGCCATCGATGCAAGTGCGCTCGAAAGCCTCGAGGCGATCGCACACCGGCTTGAGGCTGCGGGGGTGGGGTTCCACCTGTCGGAGGTGAAGGGCCCTGTCATGGACGCGCTGAGGCGGTCGGATTTCCTCTCGCACTTCCAGGGTCGGATCTTCCTGTCGCAGTTCGAGGCGTTCACCGTGCTCTCTGCGCCGGACCGACAACAGATGGTGGGTCCCGGCTAGGCTGCGACAAGGCGCCCCTTGTCCGGCACGCATATGTTCGCTATATGTTTTAAGCGCTGGTCTGAGGGAATTTCTCCTGGCGCGCGAAACACGGAAAGGAAGTCGCCAACTGAAAAACATCTGACGAAAGTGTCTCTCGTGTCACAAACCGGGCAGGGCAAGCTCCCGGGCATGTGCACACGCGGTCTCTTCGCCGTAATGTGCTGTATCGGCGGAATCGTGACCGGCAGATTATGTCGGAAAGTGCACGATCCGGTCTGTGAACAGGGGAGAGCAAAGCATGTGGCGTTTTTTGATGGTGGCCTGTGTGGCTGCCGCGAGTGTGCCGGCGCTGGCCGGTGAGCAGTGGTGGCCCTCGAAGCACGGGGCTGCCGACACGATCGGTGCAGCGAACAATCTCAGCGCAGAGGGCACGAAGGCTGCGGCGTCACTGGTAAAGCTCGGCAAGACCTATGCGCTGGGCGTTGTGACGGACCGGGCGACACCGGCCTATCCGCCGCGCAGCTTCAACATCGTGGTGACGCAATCGAACGATGGCATGGGCATACCACTCGCCGGCAACCAGGTCACCGCTAACGACGATCTGCTGCTGACCTATCTGGGGATCGGAACCCAGCTCGACGGGCTGGGCCATGTCGGGATCAAGCACCGCTACTATAACGGGCTCGAGGCGAAGGATTTCGTGACCCCGGGCGGATTGACCAAGCTTGGGACCGAAAGCATTCCGCCAATGGCAACGCGCGGCGTGCTGCTGGACATGGCCAAGCTCAAGCGCGTCACGATGCTGCGCGCGGGGACAGCTTTCAATCGGGCCGAGATCGATGCGGCAGCCAAGGCCGCCGGCGTGACCATCGGCAAGGGCGACGTGGTCCTGTTCCACACGGGCTACATGGCACTGGCCGCCAAGGATCCGGCCCGCTTCATCGCCGAGCAGCCGGGACTGGGCAAGGAGGGGGCCGCCTATCTCGCGTCTCTGGGCGTTGTCGCCATCGGCGCGGATACGGCAGCGCTAGAAGTTCTGCCCTTCGAGGACAAGACCGAGGCCTTTCCGGTGCACCAGATCCTTCTCGCCAAAAACGGAGTGCACATCCTCGAGAACATCAATACGGCCGAGCTGGCCAGGGATGGCGCAACCACGTTTCTGTTCGTCCTGGGCCAGCCGCGCTTCAGGGGAGCCGTCCAGATGGTCGTGAATCCGGTCGCAATCCGGTAAACGCCGCCCCGACAGGCGATGACGTTGCTTTAAACTGCTAGGCGTGTATGAAAGGAGGCTAGTACAGTTTTCAGGAGAGTTGTTCCTGTGACAGAAGAACATTTTCTTGATGTACTATATGGCTCAGCGCCAGATCCGGATTTCCTGACGGCGCTGCTGCCTCACTTTGCTTCTGTCATGGGAACACACTCGGCCAATGTAGCGACAGTTCGGCTGGCCGACGGGTTCATCGACCAGACAATCATCGGCATCGACGAGGGCCTCCTGGCGCGCGGGGCCGAGCATTACCTGCCCCGCAACCCGTGGGTGAAGGCCGCCGCAGAGGACTGGCAGCGCAACCCCGCGCATTGGGCCGTCGCGCGCTTCACCCATGGAGCGGAACTGGTACCGACCGCGATTTACCGGGAGACGGAGTACTACCGGGACTTCAATCGCCACACGGGCGTGGGCGACGACATGATGTCGATCCACACGCCGATCAACGGCTATCAGGTCGGTTTCGGAGCGAGTGTCGGTGGACGCTGCTTCGACGATGCGGATCGGGCGCGCGCCGCGAGGCTTGTGCCACACATCGCGCGAGGCATCGGCATGCATTTCGCGCTCACCCGCCGCGCCTTCGACAAGGGCGCACTGGCCATCGAGGTTGGCGACCGGCCGGGCTTCCTCCTGCGCGAGGGCCGCCTTGTCGACGCGAACCTGCAGGGACACAGGCTGCTCGAGGACGGCAGCCTCCTGCGTCTGCGCGCCGAGCGCGTCCGCTTCATCGATGAGGCAGCAAACCGTGCCCTGGCAAGGGTTGCGTCACATCCGGGCGTGCCAACCCAGGCCCTGATCGTGAACAGCGAGAGCGGTCGCTGGCTGGTCCAGATGGTTCGGCGGGCCGGATGGGTCTCACGGGCAGGGACAGGCGAGGAGGGCCCATCGGTTGCGGTCTTCGCGCTTGCACTGGACGGGCAGGCCCAGCGCCACCAGCTCAGCCTCGGAGCTTTCGGGGACATCACGCCCACCGAGCGGGTGATCCTGGCGCTGCTGCTC
>JBEIFU010000310.1:0-2794 GCA_040382295.1 Alphaproteobacteria bacterium | reverse complement strand
AGCACATAGAGGATCACGAGCGATACCCCCGCCTGCGCCAACACCTGCCACACGACATGGAACCGCGCATGGGGCGTCCACAGTGGATTGGTCGCGTGGGTCTTGTTGAAGTCGGCAAACATCGGCGCGATCGCGGTGACGACCGCCACCAGTGTGATCAGCAGCATGGCCAGCATGGTCATCTCCCGCTCCTGTGCATGAAATTGACGAAACTCCCAGAAATGGGATATATCCCAGTTTCAGTGCGGTCCACAAGAAGGCCGCAGCAACGGGGAGCAGCCGATGGCGGAGCTGGACGCGCAGGTCTTGGTGGTGGGCGCAGGCCCCGTCGGGCTTCTGGGGGCGCGGCTTCTTGCAAACCGGGGCATCCGCACGATCCTCGTCGAGAAGTACGGGTCCCGCCTCGAGGCCCCCAAGGCCCATGCGCTGAACCCGCGCTCGCTTGAAATCTGCGCCGCCGCCGGCCTGCCGATGGACAGGATCCACGCCGCAGCCACCCCGCGCGCTGAAGGCGCGATGGTGCGCATGGTGGCAACCCTCGCAACCGACGAGATTGGAGCATTGCCTTACGAACGGCAGGACGACGCCGTGCGCGACCTCACGCCGTTTCCCCTCATCAACATCGAACAACCGCGCTTTGAGGAGATCCTCGAGGTGGCACTGGCCGGTGATCCGCATGTCGACATCCGCCGCGGCCTTGAATGGCTGGATTGCAGTCAGGAACAGGGGGCGGTGATCTCCACGTTGCGCGATCGCAGCACCGGCAACCCCGTCACGCTGCGCGCCCGCCACGTCATCGCAGCGGACGGCGCAAGCAGCAGTGTACGCCGCGAGCTCGCCATTGCCATGGACGGACCTGAAGTCATTCAGCACCATGTGATGATCCATGTCGAAGCGGATCTGCGCGCCATCGTGGCCGGTCGCCCGGCAATCCTTTACTTCCTCTTTGGACCTGCAGCAGGCGTTTTCATCGCCTACGACATTGCCAGAACGTGGGTCCTCATGCACCCGCACGATCCCGCAACATCGCCGCTCGACAGCTTCACTCCCGATCGCTGCCGGACCATCGTCGAAGAGGCCGTGGGAGCTCCCGTGCCGGGCCTCGTCATCAAGGGCGTACGCAGCTGGGCCATGTCGGCCCAGGTCGCAGAGCGCTACCGCAGCGGCAGCGTGTTCCTCGCCGGCGACGCGGCGCACCGCTTTCCCCCGACAGGCGGCCTCGGCCTCAACACCGGCCTCGCCGACATCGACAACCTTGCCTGGAAGATCGCGGCGGTGGAGCAGGGATGGGCAGGGCCCGGCCTCCTCGACAGCTACGAGAGCGAGCGGCGCACAGTGGCCCAGGTGAACATGAACCAGAGCCTCACAAACGCCATGCGCATGTTCACGCTCTTCCAGGCCCTCGAGCTCATGCCCGGCCAGACGGTCGACGCCGCCACCTTCGCCGCGCGCCTTGCAGACCCGCAGCGACGGGCCGGGATCGAGGCGGCGGTGGCGCACCAGGCCGATCATTTCGACAGTCTGCGCCTGCAACTGGGCTATGCCTATGGCGGTGCCCTGAAAGACGATGACAGTCTGCCCGTAAGCCGGTTCGAGCCAAAGGCGGTCGTCGGCGCACGCCTGCCGCATCTGCGGCTGCCGGACGGTCGGTCGACCCTCGACCTGGTGGCCTCGCATGGCGTCACGGTTCTGACGGGACCTGATGCGGCTCTCTGGAACGGCGCGGTGTCAAAGGCCCCCATGAACTGCGTTTCGCTGGGCGAAGCTCTTGCAGCTCGCCTCGGCTTGTCCCCGTCAGGTGCGCTCATCGTCCGGCCCGATGGGCACATTCTGTTAGTTGCCCGCACCGCGGACGACATCGCCGCCGCGACCCGGGCGCTCGAAACATTCCTGCAACCGGATCAGGCCTGAAAGGAACATCACCATGGATCTCGGTCTGAAGGGCAGGAAAGCCCTCGTGTGCGCGGCATCGCAGGGCCTCGGCTTTGCCTGTGCCAGCGCACTGGCGCGCGAAGGCGTCGAGGTGACCATCAACGGTCGCGATCCCGTGCGGCTTGAGGCTGCGCGTGACCGGCTTCAGGCGGCGACGGGCATGGCGGTGGGAACCTGTGCCGCCGACCTCAACGATGCCGCCGCGCGCAAGCTCCTGCTGGACGTCGCAGCCGGCATGGACATTCTCGTCAACAATAACGGCGGCCCCCCGCCGGGTCACTTCGCGAATTGGGACGAGGCCGCGTGGATGTCGGCCATCAATACGAACATGCTGCCGGCGCTCATGCTCATCCGCGCTGCCCTGCCAGGGATGCGCACACGCAAGTTCGGTCGCATCGTCAACATCACGAGCGCCATGGTGAAGACCCCGATGGGTCCCATGGGGCTCTCGACCGCCGCGCGCGCCGCACTTACCGCTGCCTGCAAGGCACTGGTCCCCGAGGTTGCGCCCGACAACATCACCATCAACAACCTGTTGCCCGAGCGCTTCGACACCGAGCGCCAGCAGCAGATGGCACGCCTGGCAATGGGCATGAAGGGCATTACCTACGAACAGGCCCGCGCCGAGATCGAGGCATCGATCGCTGCGCGTCGCATGGGACGCCCGGAGGAATTCGGCGATGCCTGCGCTTATCTCTGTAGCGCCCAGGCCGGCTATATCTCCGGCCAGAACCTCCAGCTCGACGGTGGCTCCTACCGGGGGCTGATATAGTTTCGGGACAGTTTCGGGGACCGTGCACCTAACGACATAAAACCAATGAGGCCAGGAAGCAAGGGTATATTGGGGAGATAAATGCAAGGT
>JBEIFU010000309.1:0-2798 GCA_040382295.1 Alphaproteobacteria bacterium | reverse complement strand
GGTCCAGCACATGAGCGCGCTCCTCGAGATCATCGCCTTCTTCGTTGACCACGGCGTCTGGGTCGCCGCCGGATCGGCGCTGGCTGTTGGCGTGGCGATGCTGGCATCCATGCCGCTGTCACGGCAAACCCTCCGCAGGTTCACGCAGCACACTGCCTCGACCACACCCCTTTCACGCCTGTCAGCCTCGACGGTACCCACACCCACGTCAGACCCCATGGAGTTGCTGCGCTCCTTCTCCCGCGCGCGGGGGTCGTATGTGGTGATGGTACCGCCCGCTCAATCAGAAAATCAGGCCGATGAGGACGCCGACCTTGAAGTTGGGCGCACGAGCGCCCTTTTCGAGCGGCTTACGATTGATTTGCAGGCGATCCCCAAATCCATGCCGATTGACATCCTCCTGCACCATCGCAGCCGCCTCAGCCTACCCCAAGTTCGCATCGTGTCGAAGTTTCTGCTCACACACGAAGGCAAGGTCACTGTAATCGTGCCGTTTAGGGTATTCGGGCCAGTCTGTAACATTGCCCTGGCAGCAGACCAGATTGTGATGAGCGAGGATGCCGCACTGGTCTTTGACACGAGGGGCGTAAAGCAAATTCTAAAGGCTGCAAACCTCAAGACGCAGCGCCGCATGAGCGATCAGGGGCTCATGAAACTCCATGAGATCAAGCAGATTGTTCGTGAAACAGAGTGGTTGATCGGCATTCTGATCAGGCGTCGGAAGCCATGGAATTGGCGCAGCATAGCCAAGCGAATAGCTGGAGGCCAATTCACCAACGGCGCACCCGCACGCGCGGCAGATCTGAAAGCTATCGGCCTGGACGTCGTAACGCGTCGCAGTATCGACAAGCACGAACTCGCAGAAATAGATCCTTCGGCTACAATCTCATTCGCCGACGCGGGAGGGCGCACTGCGCGCCCAATCCAAATCGCCCCGACTTGCGAAGAGTCGTGTCCGATTGGTGAGGTTCGCGACGCGATGCAATCTCTCCAGCAGCGGCGCAAGACGAAGCTCATTTGCATCGTTCATGCCGCCGGTACGCGTGAGGGAATGGTTGCCGATCAAACAATTGCCGAGACCCTCAAAGCCATACGCACAACTCCTCCAGACACTGATCTCGACATCATCCTGCACACGCCCGGGGGCGACGCCTTGGGCGCGGATCAGATCGCGCGCGCGCTGAAAGCTCACAAGGGACGCAAGGTATTCTTCGTGCCCTATGAGGCGTTCTCCGCAGGAACAATCCTCGCACTGACGGGGGACGAAATTTATCTCTCAGACATGGCCATGCTGGGTCCCATCGACACCCAGTTCAACGGGACGCCAATTGCACGACTTGCCTACCCCCTCCAACACAAGCCTGCCCGGAGGATCAGCGATGAAGTGCTTCAGACTGCCTTGTACGCGCGAGATCGCATCAAGGAGGACCATCGGAAGGCAATGGGGCTCATGAAAGGCAACTATTCCAGAGGCCGTGCAAGCCGCATCGCTCACACCCTTAATGATGGACATCTGTCGCACAGCTTCCCCATCATGTACGAAGAAGCGCGAAAGATCGGGCTCAATGTAAGATTTGGCGTTCCCGACGAGGTCTTCACCATCGTCGACAGCTTCCTGTCGAGTAACGATAAATTCTGCAGCGTCATTCACTGCACCGACTGAGACGAACCACTAACCCTACGGCTGCCCGCGCTCGCAAGGGCGTGCTGGACGATCGCGGCGCAAACGCTATGCTCCGCGCAAACCGCTTGCGCGCGAGGGCTGGGCATGACGACGGAACCGCAATCCTATCTGGGCTGGAAGATCGACTTCGAGACGCCTTCGGGCGAACGCTCGCTGCAGCACCCCTCCTCGCTCCAGTGGCGCATCTTCAAGAACCAGGTGGCGCTCGGCATTGGCGGGGTTGCGGCCGTGCTCATGGAGTTTGCCGACGCGCGCATCCGGTCGGGGGTATGGGACCACTCGACCTACAAGGCCGATCCGATCGGGCGCTCGAAGCGCACCGGGATCGCGGCCATGGTGGGCTGCTATGGCCCCGAAAGCGCAGCGCGACGGGTGATCCAGGGCGTCACGAACATGCATGCGCGCGTGCAGGGGCAGACGCCGAAGGGCGAGGGCTACAAGGCCCTTGATCCGGAACTGCTCGACTGGGTCGCCGCGACGGCTGCCTTCGGCTTCCTGAACGCCTATGATCGTTTTGTGTCCCCGTTATCCGACGCACAGAAGGACCGCTTCTATCGCGACGGCGCGGTGGTGGCCCGGCTCTACGGCGCCAACAACACACCCGGGACACAGGGCGAATTTCTCGCCTTCATGGAACGGCTGGCACCGCGCTTCGAGCCGCACCCGATCGTGACCGAATTCCTCGACATCATCCAGTCGGGCAAGGCCGCACCGAACGTGCCGCGCTTCCTCCATCGGGCACTTGCGCGTGCCTCCGTGTCGATCCTGCCGCCGCTGGTGCGCGAGAAGCTCGCCCTCGGCCGGGAATACGACCTGACAACGGCAGACTGGCTGGCGCTCAAGCTTGTCGCGCGGCTCGCCGAACGACGCATGGATCCAAGATCGCCAGGCTGCCAGGCAAGCGTCAGGCTGGGACTGCCGCGTGACTTTCTCTATCGCAGCGCAAGCGAACAGGCCCGCCTCCTGCGAGAGACGGGCCTTGCCGATACGTCATCAGTAGCCGCGTAGGCAAGCCAGCTCTGCAGGCTTCACCGCTACTTGACGTCGATCTTCGCACGCCGGTTCTGGGGCTCCTTCACACCGTCCCCAGTCGTGACGAGCAACTCTGCCTCGC
>JBEIFU010000308.1:0-2798 GCA_040382295.1 Alphaproteobacteria bacterium | reverse complement strand
TGCCTCCGTGCTGCGCTTTCTCACCATGACCCAGCGCGCATAGGTCAGCACTTCCTCGCCGCGCTGGTTGAAGCCACGGGTGCGCACATAGACGATGCCGGACTCCCGGTTCTGGTTCTCACGAAGGCCCAGGACTTCGCTGACGGCGCTAATCGTGTCCCCTGCATAGACGGGAGCGAGGAAGCGGCAATCGGCGTAACCAAGATTTGCTATTGCATTCAGCGAGATGTCCTGCACGGTCTTTCCGAAGACAACGTGGAAGACCAGGATGTCATCCAGCGGGCGGGCGCTGAAGCCAAGCGCATGCGCGTATTCGACGGAATTCTGCGGCGCGAAACGTGCGCCAAACAGGCCGGTGTAGAGGGCCTGGTCGGCGTCAGTCAGGGTTCGGGCCGGATTGTGCGCGATCACCTGACCGGGGCGGAAATCCTCGAAGAAATTTCCGTTCCCGACGCGCGTCGTTTGCTGGGCCAATGCCGTTGCTATCTCTGCAGCTGCGCGAGGCCTTCCTTCGCCTCCGCCTGAGCGGGATTGATGGAGAGAGCCAACTTGTACATTTCGATCGCGCGCTGCTTCTGGCCGCTCTCCTCGTAAAGACGGCCGAGGAAGGCAATCAAATTGGCGTTGCCCGGCCTCAGGCGGACGGCTGCCTCACAGTCGCGGATGGCATCCGTCCAGCGGCTCATGGAGGCAAGCGAGGTGCAGCGGCCGTCGTAGTAGTTCCACTGGTCGGCCTTGAGCGCGATTGCCTGGCCGAAGGCTGCGACGGCCTTGGCGTATTGCTGCTGTGAATGGAAGGTTGCACCCAGCTCGAAATGGGCCGGGTGAAGCTTCGGATCGGCCTGAACGGCGGCCTCGTAATCGGTCACGGCCTCGCGGAACTGGCGGGAGGAACGGTAGGCCTTGCCACGCAGATAGAGCGTTGTTGCCAACCAGGCCTTGGGCAGCCGACCGGAGTTCAAGATCTCCGTGAAGAGCTGGATGGCCGTCTTGTAATCGCGGGCGGCAAGGGCTGCCTGGGCCTTCTTGTGGTTGCCCTGCCAGTCATAGCGTGTGCCGGCAGCGTTCACGCCAGGACCTGCGGGGGCGGCTTCGGGCGGGGGCGTGGCCGGCGCGGTCTGCTGGGCCATGACAGTGGAGGCGGACGCAGCGAGCACAACGCCCGCGATCAGCAGAGACAATCTCGACACGGTAACGACCCTTCTTGTTGTTGGCAGGTGGCAGGATGGCAGATCAAAGGCCCACGCGCTTCAGTCCGTCCGTGGCCACCGGATTGCCCGGATCGGCCGCGAGAAGCTTTCGGTAGAGCTCGGCAGCCCTGGCGCGGTTCCCGCTCTGCTCGGCAGCCTGAGAGCTTGCCAGCAGAAGGTTCTTGTCATTGGGGGCTGCGGCGAGGGCTTTCTCGCAGTCGGGCAAGGCGCCCGCGTAGTCCATGCGGTTGAAGAGCAGGATGCAGCGCGACTTGCGATAGGCGGGTGCTTCGGGATCCACGCCGATGGCGAGGTTGAAGTCAGCGAGCGCCTTGTCTTCCTGGTTCTGCTCGATGTAGCAGGCGGCACGGCCGAAATAGACATCGCCCTTCCTGATCAGCTCGGCGGCCTTGGTGAAGTCCGCGATTGCGGAGACGCAGTCGTTCTTCTGGCGGTAGGCCGTTGCCCGCTCCAGATAGAGCTGGCCCAACGTTTCAGGCTCCGAGCGGAAGGCGCCGGATTCGATGGCCTTGGTGTAGAGGGCGATCGCGCGGTCGGCGTCCTGGGCGTTGAGGGCTTCGAGTGCCTTGCTTGGCAGATCGCGCGCCTCGCGCATCTGGCGCTCCCGGCGCTCGGTCATGTCGGCCGAGGCAGCAGGCGGCTGCGCCATCGAACCCACGAGTGCGGCGGCCAGAAACGCAGCCACGAGCCTCTTCTTCATCCCACTACCCTCTCCACTACCCTCTTGCGACACGAGGGGCCTTGCCCTGCAACCGCGAAACACTGAGCCGATGCCCGCGGCAGGGGCTGGCCCGCAAGTTTCGATAACTATTTTATCATTCTGGCGCAACGAGGGCAAAATGCCGCTCAATCCTTGGTAAGCGCAGCAATGGCGTCTGCCAGGGCGACGGTCTGGCGGGCGATGTCGGCGTGCAGGAGCTCGACCATGCGCCCGTTGAGCGAGATCGCGCCTTTACCCTGATTTTCGGGCAAAGCGAAGGCGGCGAGGATCGCGCGCGCCTGCTCTATTTCGGCCGCGTCCGGGGAAAAGGCGGCGTTGCAGGGCTCCACCTGGGAGGGGTGGATCAGGGTCTTGCCGTCGAAGCCCATTGCCCTGCCCTGCTGGCATACCGCGCTGAAACCCGCGCTGTCGGCTATGTCGTTGTAGACACCGTCGATCACAGTCAGGCCATGGGCGCGAGCCGCCATGACAGTCAGGCTCAGGGCGGCCAGCAATGCCTCGCGGCCCGGCGTGTGGCGAGCCCGCATTTCCTTGACAAGGTCGTTGGTGCCCATCACGAGGCAGCCCAGGCGGCGGCCGGCGGCGGCGATGCTCGGGAGATTGAAGATCGAGCGCGGGGTTTCGATCATCAGCCACAGCGCGCATGTGGGCGGGGCAGTGCCCATCCCGGTCTCTGCAGCGCGAACCTGATTGGTGTCGTCGACCTTGGGAACGAGGATGGCGTCAGGGCCGGCCTTGCAGGCTTCGGCGAGGTCGTCTGCTCCCCAGGGTGTGTCGAGGCCGTTGACGCGAATGATCACTTCGCGCTTGCCGAAGCGGCGGTCGCGGACGGCGTCACAGACTTGCTGGCGTGCCAGATCCTTCGC
>JBEIFU010000307.1:0-2830 GCA_040382295.1 Alphaproteobacteria bacterium | reverse complement strand
CTGGGATGTGCCACGAGCATGGCCGTGGGCCTCTTCGGTGACGACATCATAAATGCCTATCCGCAGTTGGACATCGCGCTGAAGCCCCAGCCAGTCGTCTCCTCGCTGGAAACCGTGCTGATCTACATGGCGTCAGGAGCACTTCTGGCGATCATGTTCTTGATCCTCACGGTATTGACTTGGATGGTGCCCAAGGACGGGGGGGGCACGCTGTTCCGGACGCTCTTTCTCCCGTTCTCGCCCAGGGGACATGATCTGGTATCCGCCCGTATCGCCTTCATCCAGTGCTCACTGCATGGTGTGCTCTTCACATGTCTGGCTCCCCTCGTGAATTTCGAACTGTCGGCCGAAGCATCGCGTTTTCTTGCATTCATTGCAGTTGGGACACTTCTCGCGTTGGTGGTCGTCTCGATCTGGATATGGCGACGGCTTGATGAATTGATGCGCACGATCTGGCTGGAATGCTGCGGCCTCGCCTCAAGCCTCTTCCTGTTCATCGCCATATCATGGTCGGTCCTTTCAGGACTTGGCGTTTGGGGCAACCCAACAATCTTCGACGTAGTTGCCATCTTTTACGGCATCTTTGGGCTGAGCTGCTGCATGGTTTACTGGTTCCGCAGATACGAGCTGACAGTTGAGGAGGAGCAATCATGAGCGTCCGCTTGCATCAATCGCGGCAACGCAATCTCATGGCTAGGCTTGTGTATCGTGCATTCGCTATTGGTATGGCGCTCCTCTCGATCGTGGCCCTCGTCGGATTATCGGGTGCGATCGTATTCGCCGACCTGAAAACACCTCGCCCGGCGGAACTGGCGGAGTAGGCGATTCAGGCTGCGACGCCATTGAAAGCCGTCGAGAAGTAAAACGGGTTCCAGTGGTGAGAAAGATGTCAACATGAATGATCGGCGACAGAACTTCCGAGATCCCTGGCGTTTCGTGCCGAAGGGTTGGTCCGCAGGTCCCTGGCCCAGGCTATCGCCGGTGTTTCTCGCGACAGCACGCAGCTGCACCAATCTGGTCAGCGGCGGCCCTCTGCTGACGGTTCTTTGCGTACTGCTTTTCTCATGGTCGTGGACATGGTCCGCTATCCATGAAGCCGTTCTCCTCGCAAAATGGGTCTATGTCCTGGCGATGACCCTCGCCGGTCTCTCCATCATCGGCATGACATTCAGGCCCGGGCGCGAGCCTGAACGGCACCAGAAGTTCCATCGCGAGCGAAGCGTTGCCCGAGGAATGGCTGGCGCCGTGGTGATAATGGCCATCGTGCTGTGGGTGCTGCTGTCACCGTCAATACCAGGCGCGTTCCAGCCTCTGCCCAGCCTTGCGCTGCCGTTGTCGGGTTTGTGCGCCATCGGCGTCATCATGCTCTTGCAGGCCGTACGCTTGATGGATGAGATGGAGCGATCGATACTGAGCGAGGCTGCAGCACTGACAGCGGTTGTGCTGACGTCTGTCTTCATGGTCTGGACCTTGTGCAAGCCGCAGTTCAACTTGCCGGACATCGATCCATCTTGGGCACTTTTCACAGCTACCCAGGTGTTCTTCGCGATACTCTGGGTCTTCGTCGTCCTGCTTCGCACCGAGCGTTGGGATCCAGCAGATTATCTGGGATGGGATGCGCGCCATGAACGGCAATTGTGAGCATGCTTTCTGCCTGGGCCGGGTATTGCCCTGGCGGTCTGGCGCTCTGGCGCCCGGCAGACCCGGCTTGCTGGCCATCACACGCGGGAGCAGCGCGTGAAGAACCGCCTTCGCGTCCTGCGCGCCGAGCGCAACTGGAGCCAGGCGGAACTCGCCGAGGCCCTTGGCGTTTCACGCCAGACGATCAATGCCATCGAGGTCGAGAAATACGATCCCTCGCTGCCACTCGCCTTCAAGATGGCGCGCCTCTTCGGCACGCGCATCGAGGACATTTTCAGCGAGGCTGACGAGGACCTCGGCGCGCCCGCGCGGGCCTGATCCCTCACGCCGGCATCACCATGTAGCCCGCGCGCGGGAAGTGCACGACAACATCGCCCACGGCCGGATCATGTCGACGGATGGCAATCTCGTGCGCGTTCGAGAACACGATTTCACCCATCACCGGATCGCGCCCATAGTCGTCGGGCATCACGCTGACCCGGTCACCTGGCTTGCGTCCATTGGGATCAAACGGGTCGGCTGCACGCGCGGGCGAGGGCGTGGCCGCCTTCGCGATTGAAAGCGCCTCCTTGGAATCCATCGCCGTGTAGGACCCGTGCCCGATCGCCTGAACGCGTCCGAACCAGGCCTCGACCGCGGGGAATTCCTGCATGAAGCCTGCCGCGACCGCACCCAGCGGATTGCGCAGGAACCAGACATTCATGAAGCAGTGTGCGTCCGCAACCGAAGGCGTGTCGCCACCCAGATAGGGTTTACCGTTGGCAAGCGTCTCGCCGATCATGGCCAGGTGCGCGCGCCACTGGTCGCGGAACATTGGGCTTGCCGCCTTCATCTGCGTATAGTCGAAGGGGCGGTCCGGGAACATCTTCTCCCGGTCTTTTTTGAAGGCCTCCGGCACCATGGGCCCGATCTCGCCGAAGATGATCGGCACGGTCGCCTGGAAGAACGGCCGGTCCGTCCAGAACCCGAGCCCGTACGAAAGCCCCCCGTCGCGCACGAGCGGGATCTCAGGATGGCGCCGCTCAAGCTCGCGGATGATGAGCTGCGTGTCGCAATAGATGTCGGCCCCGATCTGCATCACGGGCGTCTTGCGATAGCCCCCCGTCAGCGGCATGAGGTCGGGCTTTGGCATCATGTTCGGGATCTCGACCGAGCGCCACGCCAGCTTCTTCATGCCGAAGATGACGCG
>JBEIFU010000306.1:0-2853 GCA_040382295.1 Alphaproteobacteria bacterium | reverse complement strand
TTTCCAGGTGGGCCGCAGGCCCACGACGGCAGCGCGTTGATAGGCATCGACTTCCACCGGTGTCATGCCGCGGAAATAGTCCCACGACAGATTGTACTCGCGCACATGGTCGAGGCAGAACCAATAGTAGTCATGGAGCGCTGTGCGGCTTTTGGGCGCGCGATGCTCGCCAGCGCCCATGCATCCGGGCTTCTCGCACAGGCGCGTGGGCTTGGTGACCGGCTGGCGCTTGACGCGCAGGTCGTTCGCCCACTTCGACGCGTGTTTGGTTCCCTCACCCATGCGGTCTTCAGTATTCCGGACGAAGGTAAAGAAGACAAGAAAACCTCGTGCTTGACATTGGACCTGCGGCTGCCCAAGTCAGAGCCATCATGCGGGTCGCGGAAACCATACGAGAGAAGCTTGCGGCGGCGTTTTCGCCTCTGGACCTTGTCATCGAGGACGAGTCCCATCGCCATGCCGGGCATGCGGGCGCGAGGCCCGGCGGAGAAAGCCACTTCCGTGTGGCGATCGTGTCAGCCGCGTTTGCAGGGCTTGGTCGGGTTGAGCGGCAGCGCCGCGTCCATCAGGTGCTGGCCGAGGAGCTCAAGGGGCCCATCCATGCGCTGAGCCTGCGCCTGTCGGCGCCTGGTGAGGTTTCAGGCGCCTGAGGCTTTGGCCGGTTGTGCATCGGCGGTGGTTGTTATCCTGATCGCGGTGATCTGGTTGCGCTGCTTGCGAAGGATTTCGAATTTCAGCCCATGGAAGCTGAAGACCTGGCCCACTTCCGGGATGGCTTCGGCTTCGTGGATGACGAGGCCTGCGATCGTGGTGGCTTCCTCGTCGGGAAGGTTCCAGTTCATGGCGCGGTTCAGTTCGCGGATGGTGACCCAGCCATCGACATTGATGCTGCCATCGGGTTGGGGGCGAAGACCGGAGACCGGCACGTCATGTTCATCGCGGATCTCGCCGACGATCTCCTCGAGGATGTCCTCCAGCGTAATGAGGCCCTGGAGCGCGCCGTACTCGTCGATGACCAGTGCAAAGTGCGTGCGGCGCTGCAGGAACGAGCGCAACTGCTCTGTCAATGTTGTCGTGTCGGGAATGAACCATGGCTTGGCGATGAGCGACGGTACGTTGATGGCGCGGATGTTCCCGTTTGCCCGCGACAGGGCTCGCAGCAGGTCCTTGGCATGCAGAATGCCAATGATGTTTTCGCTGTCGCCCTTGTACACGGGCAGGCGCGTATGGGCCTGCGACAGGACGCGTTCGATGATGTCTTCCGGGGGCATGTCGCCATCGATCATCGTGATGTTCTTGCGGTGGATCATCACGTCGGAGACCTGCAATTCCTTGAGGTCGAGGATCCCGCCCAGCATGTTGCGGTCGATGGTCTGTACGGCCCCTTCCTTGTGGTGAAGGTCGATGGCACCACGCAGTTCCTCGTGGGCGGCTTCTTCCTTGTCTTCCACGAGGCCTTGCGACTTCACGCCAACCTGGCGCAGCAGGACGGCCACGATCCATCCGACGGAGGCCACGATCGGGTAGAAGACCAGCGCGAATGTCCGCACCATGCCTGCGATGTGCAGGGCCACCATGTCGGGTCGTGCGATCGCGAATGTCTTGGGCAGTACTTCGCAGAAGATGAGAACGAGAGCGGTTGTCGCGATCGTGGCGATGGCAACACCCGAGTCCCCGAATATGTTCAGCAAAACGCTGGTCACGAGCGCCGAGGCGGCGATGTTGACGAAGGTGTTGCCCAGCAGAACCGCACCGACCATCTTCTCGCGGTTCATGAAGAGCCAATTCACGTGGCGCGCACGTTTCTCGCCGTCCTTCTCGAGCTGGTGCATGCGGGCCCTCGAGGCGGCCGTCAGCGCGGTCTCGGAGCCCGAGAAGAAGGCCGAGCAGCACAGCAGCACGAAGATGGTCGCAACTGACAGCAGCAAGTCCAGTTCAGACATTGCCTGAGCGGGAATGATGGCGTCTTCCATGGCGGTTCGTCTTTTCCAGTCGGTTGGGGGTCAGAGTGTGTCTGCAAGATAGGCGCGTACAGCTCCTTCATCGACATCGCTGGCGATGAAAGCCTGGCCTATGTCGCGCGCAAGGATCAGCGTGAGCCTGCCGTTGCGGGCCTTCTTGTCCTGAAGCATCAGGCTGACGATGTCGTCGGGGCCTGCGCCGAGATCGGGCAGGTCACGCACTGAAGCGGGCAGGCCTGCTCCCGCCACGAGTGCGCGGACCCGGCTTGCCGTGCCCGTCGGGCAGAGCTTCATGCGCTCGGACAGTTCGAAGGCCATGACGCATCCCACCGCCACGGCTTCGCCGTGGAGGACGCGGCCCGAGAAGTTCATGCAGGCTTCGATGGCGTGACCGAAAGTGTGGCCCAGGTTCAGCAAGGCCCGCTGCCCGGCTTCCCGCTCGTCCGCTTCGACAACACGCGCTTTCATGCTGCAGGAGGTGATGATGGCGCGGGTGCGCTCCGGTCCCGGGCTTGCCAGGATGCGCTCGGCATTCTGACCCAGCCAATGAGCGAAAGCAGCGTCGCCAATCAGTCCGTATTTGAGGATCTCGGCATAGCCTGCCTTCAGTTCGCGCTGGGGCAGGCTTTCGAGCACGGTGGTGTCCGACAGGACGAGAAGGGGTTGGTGAAACAGGCCGACCAGATTCTTGCCCTGCGGGGTGTCGATGGCCGTCTTCCCTCCCACGGCGGAGTCGACCTGTGCCAGCAGAGTGGTCGGGACCTGCACATAGTCGAGGCCGCGCTTGACGATGCCGGCTGCGAAGCCCGCGAGGTCGCCGATCACGCCGCCGCCAAAGGCCAGGATCAGGTCGCCACGTTCGAGGTTGGCTTCGAGCATGTCGGTTACGATC
>JBEIFU010000305.1:0-2864 GCA_040382295.1 Alphaproteobacteria bacterium | reverse complement strand
GGCGCATGGCCCGGTGATGGGTGCGGAGCCGTCCCATCCCTTTCTCTTCGTGTCATGGTGCGAGGCCGTCCTTGAAGCTGATGCACCGGGCGTGAGATATTGGGGGCATGACAGTTTTTCTTGCAGATCATGCGCTATTGCCTGCCGGGATCCGGGCGGGTGTGCGGGTTGGGGTTTCGGACGGGTTGATCCGGACGGTCGAGGAAGGACCGGCGCAGGCTGGCGATGTGCGCGTCGCGGGGCTGGTGCTTCCGGGCATGGCGAATGTGCACAGCCATGCATTCCAGCGCGCGATGGCGGGACTGGCGGAGTGGGATGCCGGGGGGCAGGACAATTTCTGGAGCTGGCGCGAGGCGATGTACCGGTTTGCGGAGCGGCTTGATCCTGCCTCGCAGATGACGATTTCGCGGTTCCTGTTCGTGGAGATGCTGAAGGCGGGCTACACCTCGGTCGGCGAGTTCCATTACCTGCATAACCAGCCCGGCGGAGCCGCCTATGCGCCGCCGGCTGCCATGGCCGAGGCGATTGCACAGGCGGCGCATGAAACCGGCATTGGGCTGACGCTGATGCCAACGCTCTATGTCACGGGTGGTGCCGACGGACGTGCGCTCAGTGAGCGGCAGAAGCGCTTTGGCAAGACGGTCGATGAATTGCTGGCGCTGCGTGCGTCCCTTCGCGGGCGGCCGGGCGTGACGCAGGTGGGATTGGCGTTGCACTCGCTGCGCGCGGTTCCTACGCCGCTCATGCACGAGGCAATCGCTGGCGTCGAGGCCACCTCGCCCATCCATATCCATGCGGCCGAGCAACCCGGCGAGGTCGATGAGGCGCTCTCAGCCTATGGCAAGCGACCCGTCGACTATCTCCTGAGCACGTTCGAGGTGAACCGGCGCTGGTGTTTCGTGCACGCGACACACATGCATGAGCCAGAGACGCGCGCCCTGGCCGCGAGTGGCGCGGTCGCGGGCCTCTGCCCCACGACGGAAGGCAATCTGGGCGACGGGATCTTTCCCCTGCCCGGCTTTCTTGATGCTGGCGGGCGCATCGCCATTGGCGGCGACAGCCATGTGTCGGTCGATCCGGCCGAGGAGTTGAAGGCGCTCGAGTATTCGCAGCGGCTGCTGCACCGCCGGCGAAATGTTGCGGCCTCGTGTGACGTGCCGAACACGGCCGAGCGGCTCTGGTCGGCTGCGGCCCTGAACGGGGCGCAAGTGCTGGGACTTGAAGGTGGCGAGATCGCGCCGGGTCGACGCGCCGACCTTGTCGTCATCGACAGGGATCATGTATCGCTCGCCGGGCGCAACGCGGCCGAGGCGCTCGGGAGCTACATGTTTGTCGCCGGCAGGAATGCCGTACGCGATGTCATGGTTCGCGGGCGCTGGGTGGTCAGAGACCGAGTGCATGAATGTGACCATCGTGCTGCGGCTTCTTATCGGGCCTTCATGAGCGCGTTCGGCGGCGCCTAGGCCAGAAGAAGGCTGGCTGGAAGTCCGCGCTCCTTGGACGTCTTGACCCTAAAGTGCTGCGAGCGCGGCCTTGATCATGCTGCGGATGGTGGCCGTCACCTTCGACGCGCGGTCGGGCTTGAAGGTGAACGGTGCGCCTTCGTCCATGTAGATTGCCTGCGCCATCTCGAGCTGGATCGCGTGGACGCCCCTTGCCGGGTTACCGTAGTGACGCGTGATGTAGCCGCCCTTGAAGCGGGCGTTCAGCACGGCGCTGAAGCTGCTTGCCTTTGCGGCCGTGAAAGTGGCGTCGGCGATGTCAGCGTCGCAGGACTTGCCGTCGAAGGTGCCGAGGTTCAGGTCAGGCAGGCGGCCTTCAAAGAGCTCCGGCAGTACGCTTTCGATCGAATGTGCGTCCCAGAGGATCACGCTGCCATGGACGGCTTTCAGGCGTGAGAGTTCCTGTGCGAGGGCGTCGTGGTAGGGCTGCCAGTACTTCCGGCGGGCGATGATTTCATCGGTGCCCGGGGCCTCGCCCTCTCGGTAGAGAGGTTCGCCCTTGAAACTGTCGATTGGCACGAGGCCTGTCTTCTTCTGACCGGCATAGAGTTCCTGGTCATCCGGGGGCCGGTTGAGATCGACGACATAACGTGAATGCGTTGCTTCGATCCGGCTCGAGCCCATGGCTTCGAGGAAGGCGTAGAGACGCGGGACATGCCAGTCGGTGTCTGGCAGGATGCGCGCGACATCCGTCATGCGCGCGGCAATGTCAGGTGGGATGAACGTACCCGAATGTGGAAACGAGACCAGCAGGGGGATCTGGCCGCGCGTCAGGTGGAAGATCGGTGGCTCGCTCATGTGCCGGAGGGCAGATGAATGTGGCCGTCGACGGCTGCGCGATAGCGGCCGCTGTCAACGAGTGCGCGGGCGGCCGCGATGTCGGGCGCGAAGAAGCGGTCCTCGGCGTAGAACGGCACATCGGCGCGGATGGCGGCGAGCTCGTTCTCAAGCGTGGGCGAGGATTTCAGGGGCCTGCGGAAGTCGATGCCCTGGGCTGCGGCCAGCAATTCGATGCCGATGATGCCGCTGGTGTTGGCGTGCATGTCGGACAGGCGCCGGGCGGCGAAGGTTGCCATCGAAACATGGTCCTCCTGGTTTGCCGATGTGGGAAGCGAGTCCACGCTGGCCGGGTGGGCAAGTGACTTGTTCTCGGAGGCGAGTGCTGCGGCTGTCACGTGCGCGATCATGAAGCCCGAGTTCAGGCCTCCGTTCTGCACGAGGAAGGCCGGCAGGTTCGAGAGCGAGCGGTCGATGAGGAGCGCGATGCGCCGTTCGGCCAATGCACCGATCTCGGCCATGGCGAGGGCCAGGTGATCGGCAGCAAGCGCCACGGGTTCGGCATGGAAATTGCCGCCGGAGAGG
>JBEIFU010000304.1:0-2889 GCA_040382295.1 Alphaproteobacteria bacterium | reverse complement strand
TCCTTCCAGTCCGGGAACAGTTCATTCAGCGCGATGGGGTCGATCACCGCGCCGGATAGAATGTGCGCACCGACTTCGGAGCCCTTTTCCACGACGCAAACCGTCACATCCCTTCCGGTTTCGGCGGCGAGCTGTTTCAGGCGAATGGCTGCGCACAGACCGGCGGGCCCCGCACCGACGATCACGACGTCGAATTCCATGGACTCACGCGGTTCGGGGCTGCTCATGTTCCGGCCTTTGTTGTCTATCATTGACTAAAGCGGTCCAGACCGGCCGACTTTGGGCTTACCTTTTGGTCGGAGTCTGGAGTATGAGGGATCAAATTAGGGGGCAGGCATGCCCATGGTCAACGCGGATAAGACCTTGAACGGCGTCTCGGATCACAGCAATCCCGGTGCCATGCTGAAATGGCTCGCGGAGATGGGCGCGGATGAAGCCCTCGAGGCGGACTCCATCGACCGCTTCAACGTTACGCCAGGGCCATTCCAGCTTTCCCAAGCCGTCCCTGCGACGCCGGTGCGCTCCGTCAAACCAGCCGGCTCAGCGGTGGAGGATCGGGCGCCGCGCCATGCGATAGAACCCGCGCAACGTGCCGCTACGGCGCTCGGGCCTTCCGACGGCGCTCTGTCTGCCCGAGATGCGGCAGCACAGTGTCACACCCTCGACGAGCTGCAGGCGGCTGTGCTCGCGTTCAATGGATGCGTGCTGAAGCAAACGGCGAAGCACACGGTGTTTGCCGATGGCAACCGAGATGCGCCGGTCATGCTGATCGGCGAGGCGC
Organism: Alphaproteobacteria bacterium; assembly: GCA_040382295.1. GTDB lineage: Bacteria > Pseudomonadota > Alphaproteobacteria > Micropepsales > Micropepsaceae > SZUA-430. The sequence goes on along the minus strand of JBEIFU010000304.1, from coordinate 2,108 downwards.
CGGGACGCGACGAGGACCTCCAGGGGCTGCCTTTTGTGGGCCCCAGCGGGATGCTGCTTGACCGAATGCTCGCAGCGATTGGCCTGTCCCGCAAGGAGAGTGCCTATATCACCAATGTCATCTTCTGGCGCCCGCCGGGCAACCGTCCGCCAACGCCGGAGGAAGCAGCGATCTGTGCTCCCTTCCTGGTCAGGCACATCGCGCTGAAGCAACCGCGCGTACTTTTGCTGCTCGGCGGAACACCCGTTCGCCATGTGCTGAATTGGGAAGATGGCATCACCCGCGTGCGCGGCCGTTGGGGCGTTTACCGAAAGGACGGGCTCGAGATCCCGACGTTACCAACGTTTCATCCTGCCTATTTGCTCAGGCAGCCGTCTGCGAAAAAGCTGGCCTGGCAGGATTTGCAGAGCCTCCGCGAGAAGCTTCACGAGAGTGGGACACGCTGAGGTCGGCTTGTCTGGCATGGTTCATGCCCCTATGAATGCCGGGCCCTCAAGATGGAAACCCGGCGCATGGCTTGTCGACTTCATCGCGTACTGGCCGTCGTCCTGTTCATGACACTCGGTCCTGCTGCGGCGGCGAGTGGAGCCCCCGACTTCGTGCGCGTTCTCAGCGACAGCGACGCCGAGACCTATCGTGAGATGTTCGCCGCGGCTGCCGCCGGCCAGCGTGAGAAGGTCCTTGAGCTCGCACCGCGCCTGAAGAACAGACTGCTGGTTGGTCACGTTGCGGCCAAGGGTTTGCTCAGCCCACGGACGGTGAGTACCTTCGACGAGTTGAGGTCCTGGCTCAAAGCTCATCCCGACCATCCAGAGGCAGCGCGCATCCATGCGCTGGCGCTGAGGAAGGCTCCGAAACGCGCCAGCGAACTTGTCGAGCCGTCACGGCGCATCGTGCGCGGCAGCGGCGATGACGATGCTGATGTACAAGCCGGGTTTTCCTCACCGACCGCCGAAGTCATTTCGAAGAAGCTGCGTGATTTCATCGCCGCGCGGAACTTCCCGGCGGCCCAGCGCTATCTGGAGAGCGCGGAAATGCGCGAGGGGCTCAGCGTCGCAGACTATGGCCGCCTCACGCACCAGATTGCGGCCGGGCAGTACTATCTCGGCGACTCAACCACGGCGCTGCTGATTGCTGACACCGTCGCCGCGCGGGTTCGTACGCAAGTGCCAGAGGCCGACTGGATCGCGGGGCTTGCCGCCTTCCGCCTTGGCAAGCATGCACTTGCCGCCCAGCACTTCATCGCCATGGCCGACAATCCGGCGACGACATCGTGGCTGCGCTCTGCAGCCGGCTTCTGGGCCGCGCGCAGCGCGCTGATCGCGCGCCAGCCCGAGCATGTCGCGCGAATGCTCGACATTGCCGCCCAGAAGCCACGCACCTTCTATGGACAGCTTGCCTTGCACACGCTGGGACGCGAGCCGCCCTTTTCATGGAACGAGCCCGACCTCGACAAGGCGGGCTTCCAGCGGCTGGTGTCGGTCAACGGCATCGCCCGCGGCGTGGCGCTGTTCCAGGTCGGCGAGATGGAATCCGCGGAAGGTGCCATCGCGCGCGCCCATGGACGGCTGAACCCCGAGCTCGACCGCGCCTTCATTGCGCTGGCGCATGACCTCGGCTTTGCCCACATCCAGCTGCTTGGTGCGCATGCTGCGCGCGACCCTTCTTTGAAGGCGGCGGCCTATCCCATCATGAGCGTTAAGCCGAGCGACGGGTGGCAGGTCGACCCGGCGCTGGTGCATGCCATCGTGCGGCAGGAGTCCAAGTTCGAGATGCGGGTGACCAGTTCGGCCGATGCACGCGGGCTCATGCAGCTCATGCCGTCGACGGCTGCAGGCACCATGAAGGATACGACGCTGGACAATCCCGGCGCGAAGGCGAAGCTCTTCGATCCGGCCTTCAATCTCAGCGTCGGGCAGCGCTATGTGCAGAAGATGATGAGCTTTGTCGAGCCCGATGGCGACCTTATCAAGCTGGCCATCGCGTATAACGGCGGACCGGGGAACCTGCAGAAGTGGCTGGCCGAGGTCGACCACCGCAATGACCCGCTGCTCTTCATCGAGAGCCTGCCGTCGCGCGAGACGCGCGGCTATGTCGAGCGGGTGCTT
>JBEIFU010000303.1:0-2929 GCA_040382295.1 Alphaproteobacteria bacterium | reverse complement strand
TCGGCCTGCGGCATCGCCGCAAGCCTGGCGGGATCTAGATGTTGGGGGCCACTCTCATCCTGGTAGGCAAGCCCCCACTTAACCTGACTGGCAAGGCACGCATGGATCTGCTCGGCGGCATTGAGCGCCAACACATCACGGATCACGAGGCGTTTGTTCTGCCGGAAGCGCCGCGCGAGGTCGTTGGTCTTCAAGCCGGCATTCAGTTGCATGGCACGTCATTCCCCTGACGGATCAGATGCTAGCGGAGGGCAAGCTCCGGAGGCAAGGAAAGGGAGGCTTAACCTTCGTTTGCCGGCACGACAGTCCTGAACCCTACATGACTGGTCCCGAGGTCGGCCTCCTGGGGCTGGCGTGCTGCAGCCCTGTATCGCCTGCAGTAATTGGCCGCGCAGAGGAATGATCCGCCCTTGATGACCTGGGCCTTGGGTTCGTGGCCTGCATAGACTGTCGCCGTCATTTCCCACACATTGCCCACCATGTCATGCAGGCCAAATGGGTTGGGCGCGAAGCATCCGACAGGCGAAATGCCCTGGTATCCATCTTCGGCCGTGTCGATCAACGGGAAGACACCTTGCCACGTATTGGCATCGCGCGGCTGTTCGTGATCGGGGGGCGACGCTGCACCGGCGCGCGCCGCTCGTTCCCACTCCTCCTCGGTTGGAAGCCTGCCGCCTTTCCAACGAGCATAGGCCTCGGCATCTTCGAGTGTCACCGCAACAACGGGATAGGCGTCACGTCCTTGGATCGAAGTCCCGGGTCCGCCCGGCTGACGCCAGTTGGCTCCATCAACATAGCGCCACCACGTTGCGATCGATGACAGATCGACGCTGCCCGAGGGCATGACGAAGACGGCCGCTCCTTTCTGCTCGGGTCGCTCAGCGGTCGTGACATAGCCAGTCGCATCGACAAAGGCTGCAAATTGGGCGTTCGTTACCTCCGTCCTGTCGATCCAGAAGGCGCCGACCGATACGTCACGAACGGGCCCTTCCTCGGGGTAAAGTGTATCGCCCATCTGGAATTTGCCTGCAGGCACGAAGACCATCCCGGGCCTGGGCCCAGTTACCGCCGGCAGCTGACAGGTCTCCGCCTGCGTCGCCGAACGCTGAGGATTGACGAGCACGAGCACGACGGTGAGGCATGCAGTTGCGATGCCAAGGCCAATCGCGATGCGGCGCCCAACCCCTGTCAGTTTGACCAATAGATGTATTCCTCTCCGGCGGTCTCCGGCTGGCCCAGCGGCCTGTCGATCGGGATGAAGCCTTCAATCAGCGAGGGCCAGATAGGCGCAGCTTGCTCTGCATCAAGACGATCAAGGATTGCCCGCATCTGCGCCCGCTTCGCAGGGTCGCTTTCGGCGAGGTTTTTCCGCTCCGTGGGATCGTCCTTCAGGTTGAATAGCCATTCCCGGTCTGGATTGGCCGAAACCTGGAGTTTCCAGTCGCCCGCCAGGAGCACCCGATAGCGTCCCGAGCGCCAGTACATTGTCTCGTGAGGCGTACCCGCAACCTCGCCCGTAATGAACGGCACAAGGTTCACGCCATCAAGTGGCCGGTCCTGGGGCAGGGTGGCGCCTGCCGCGCTTGCTGCCGTAGCGAAGATATCGACATGGCCAGCAGCGCCCGCAAACGTCGTACCAGGTGCAATCCGCGCTGGCCACTTTATGAGCATGGGCACGCGGATGCCACCCTCGAAGAATGTCGCCTTCCAGCCGCGGAACGGCTTGTTGATGTCGGAAAGACCGATGTAGTGGGCGCCGCCGTTGTCGCTGGTGAAAATGATAATCGTATTTTCCTCAAGCCCGGCATCCTTCACGGCCTTGAGGACAGTACCCACGCCGCGGTCGAGCGATTTGATCATCGCGCCGTAAACCCGGAGCGTGTGGTTCTCGATGCCCGACAGCGCGTCGTAGTCGGATTTGAGTGCCTGAAGAGGCGTATGCGGCGCGTTGTAGGCAAGATACAGGAAGAAGGGACGATTCCGGTTCGCCTCGATCGCCTTGGCGGCCTCCTCGGACAAATAGTCCGTCATGTATTTCGACGGGGCAAAGTGGGCGCCTTGTCCATCCTTCATCACGGCGAAAGGCAGATTCGCCCAGAGAAACTTGTCAATCGGATCGTAATCCTGGCGGGATTCAACCACCTCCGGGTGATCGCTCGGCAGGAAGAGAGCGGCGCCGGGAAGGAAGCCCAGGAACTCGTCAAACCCGCGCGCCTCTGGTCGTGTATCCTCAGTCTCACCCAAGTGCCACTTGCCCAGCATCAATGTGCGATACCCATTGGCCCGCAGCATTTCCGGAAGCATCGTTTCGCTGGCAGGCACTTTCATTTCGGCAACGGGCGGCACGTCCTTCTCTCGGTCGGCATGATAGATCGGCGGGTGGGTTGCATTCGTGGACATGCTGCCGAGGACTTGCGCAAACTGCACCGGCACGGGCGTGAATTCGAAACCAAAGCGGGTTGCATAGCGACCGGTCAGCATTGCGGCACGGGAGGGCGCGCATGTCGCGTTGCCGGAATAGGATTGCGTCAGGTTCGCGCCGCTCTTGGCTATCGAGTCGATGTTGGGCGTCGGAACGGCTCCGTTGCCCACGCCCGTGCCTGATATGGTGATGTCGTTGTAGCCGAGGTCGTCGGCTACGATCAGGATGATGTTTGGTGCGCGTTCAGCAATTGGCCTTTCGGCAGTGTCCGGGCCTTTCTGCCACGTCACCTCGCGGTTCGGGCCCACTGGGTCGAAGATGGCCTGTCTGATGCCAGGAAGGTAGTACCAGTACTGTTGGAATGCGAGGTATCCTGCTGTACCCAGCACGGCAAGAATTCCGCCCGCTACAAGTGCAATCTTCCTGAAGTTCATCGCGCTTCGCCGATCCTTGTTAAGCCACGGCGCAAGGATAAGCACTGTGCAGATGGTCCTGCAACCTGCCTGA
>JBEIFU010000302.1:0-2936 GCA_040382295.1 Alphaproteobacteria bacterium | reverse complement strand
TTGCCGCGGTCCTGCGCGACCTCGAAGGAGACCCTCTGCCCCTCGCCAAGCGACTGGGCGCCGGCAGCCGACACGGCCGAGACGTGCACGAACACGTCCGAGCCCCCGCCATCCGGCAGGATGAAACCGAAGCCCTTGGCTTCGTTGAACCACTTTACCGTTCCCGTCTTTCGCATCGTCAGCTGCCAGTCCTTGAGCGCTTTAGCCATGGTGCCGCCGACCGCGACGACGCGAGCGACGATTTCTATTGACAGATGATTCATACCGCGCCTCGAGCGATAAGCAAAGCGCAGATGTGCGCGTTCAGCTTCCTTAACTCCCCCGTTTTCGCCGGATTTTCCACGATCGTCGGCTGGAGAAACCGGCGGCGCCTGCCTTCAGCCCGCGGGCGCGAAGTGGACGGCGCCCAGCTGGCGCTTTACGCTCCATCTTCATCCCGCGATACGGAGAGAGCACGATGCAGACGGCAGGCAAGGGCGTGGCGCTGGTCGTGGGCGCGGGCGATGCGACAGGCGGGGCGATTGCCCGGCGCTTCGCCCGTGAAGGTTTTGTGGCATGCGTAACCCGGCGCGAGCGCCGCCGCCTCGAGCCCCTGCTGCAGGAGATCGAGGCAGCAGGCGGGGCGGCGCACGGCTTCGGGTCGGATGCCCGCGACGAGGCGGCCGTGATCGACCTCGTCGAGACGATCGAGCGGGACATCGGCCCCATCGAGGTCGCGGTCTTCAATATCGGGGGGAATGTGCGCTTCCCCATCACTGAAACGACTGCGCGGGTCTATACAAAGGTGTGGGAGATGTGTGCGCTGGGTGGGTTCCTGATGGGACGCGAGGCGGCAACGCGCATGCTGCCGCGCAAGCGGGGCACGATCCTGTTCACCGGTGCGACCGCCAGTGTGCGCGGCGGTGCGGGTTTTGCAGCCTTTGCCGGCGGCAAGCATGCGCTGCGTGCCCTCGCACAGAGCATGGCACGCGAGCTGGGGCCGCAGGGTATCCATGTCGCGCATGTCGTGGTGGACGGGGCGATCGACACGGCCTTCATCAGGGACAATTTCCCGCAAGCCTATGCCCTGAAGGAAAGCGACGGCATCCTGTCACCTGATCACATTGCAGACATGTACTGGATGCTGCATGCCCAGCCGCGCGATGCGTGGACGCACGAGTTGGACCTCAGGCCCTGGATCGAGAAGTGGTGACAGGATGTGTTTCACGACGCCTTCTTGTGGCGGATGGCGTAGGTGCAGCGCCGTGCGCCTGCGATGATGTGCTCGGTGCGCTCGATGGCGACGTCGGGCCCGAGCGTTGAGCGAAAGACGTCCTGTTCCTGCCGGCACAGGGCGTTGCAGGCACGGGCGGCGCGGCAGATGGGACAATGGTTCTCGATCAGCAGGAAGCCGTCAGCCGTGGCCTTCATCTCGGCCATGTAGCCAGCGTCGGTGCGCAGCCTGACCAGGCGGCGGACCCTTTCCTTCAGTGTAGATGCGCCCTGCATGGCTGCGCGATAGGCGGAAGCCTGCTGCGTGGTCCTGGCCTCGATCAGTCGGGTCAGGCCCGTTTCGCCGAAGACCTCGCGCACGTTGGCCACGAGTTCGACCGACAGTTCCGCATGCGTGTCGGCAAAGACGGCGTCGGCGAGCGGGGTAAGACGCCATGAGGCGGGCGGCCTGCCCCGAGCGCCCTGCGCGCGGGCCTCCTCCATGACAACGAGGCCCGCCTCTTCCAGGGCGGCAAGGTGCTGGCGCACGGCCACAGAGGTCACGCCAAGCGTGGCGGCGAGGGCCGTTGCCCCCACGGGGCCATTGCGCTTGAGGTGGTCGATGATGTTGCGCTGGGCAGCGGTAGCAGTCACGGGGCTCATGGGTATTTAATAAAGAAAGTTCTTGCGTAAAGCAATGGGCGGGATCATAGTTATGTAAGCAAATACTTTCTTAAAGGAGATGCCGTGGGAAACTGGGTCGATGCGGGGAGCCTCGAGGACCTGTCGGCACGCGGGCGACGCGTGTTCAAGGCGGGGGGGCGGCAGCTGTTGCTCATAAAGGCTGGCGACCGGATTGTTGCCTGCAACAATCGCTGCCCGCATGAGGGCTATCCGCTGAGCGAGGGAACGCTGGGCGGAGGTGCTGCGGGCGAGGCCTGCACGCTCACGTGCAACTGGCATAACTGGAAGTTCGACCTGGCGTCGGGCGAGGCGCAGGTGGGCGGCGACAAGCTCAGGCTTTATCCAGTCGACGTGCGAGACGGGCGTGTCTTCGTCGATGTCTCGGATCCACCTGCAACGGAAGTGCAGGCGCGGACGATCACGCAACTGCTTGCAGCCGTCGAGGACGATGACCGCGCCCGCATCGCGCGCGAACTGGCGCGGTTCCTCAAGGCGGGTGGCGATCCGATGGCAGCCCTGCATGCCGTGGTCGCTGCACGCGCTGACTGCCACGAATACGGCATGGCGCACGGGTTCGCGGCGATGGCGGACTGGATCGGCCTGCACCGGAATGGGTCTGACGATGCGCGACGCCTGGTCGCCCTGTCCGAAACCGTGTCGCATGTTGCGTGGGATACGTTGCGCCAGCCTGCCAGGCCGTTTGCTACCGACAGCGGGCCATGGCGCCCTGAGGGTTTCCTTGATGCGATGGAGCGCGAGCGGGAGGATCTCGCCGGGTCATATGTGCGCGGGGCGCTGGCTGCCACGTTGCCACTGGCCGAACTGCAGCGGGCCTTCGGCAGGGCGGCGCTTTCGCATTACCAGGACTATGGGCACTCTGCGATCTATACCGTGAAGGCGTTCGAGCTGATCGGCCTGCTTGGCACCGAGGCCGCGGAGCCTATCCTTCTTTCGCTTGTCCGCAGCATGGTCTATGCAAACCGCGAGGACCGGATCCCGGAGTTTCGCAGCTATGCGCCGGCCCTCGCGCGGTGGGAGGCGGCCGCGCGCCGGCCGGGGCT
>JBEIFU010000301.1:0-2986 GCA_040382295.1 Alphaproteobacteria bacterium | reverse complement strand
TTCTGGCGATAGCCGATCTCACCTTCGAGACGCCAATTGGAGTCCGAGAGGGCGTAGCCAGCCGTGCCGAGCAGCGCCATGCCGCCATCGTAGTGGAGCTCGTTCAGGCCCACTTCGAAATGATTCACAGCCACGTAGCCGCCTTCGAGGCCGACATACCAGCCGTCACGATCGTAGCCAGCGTTGGCTGCGCCCGTCAGGACAACCGCTGCTGCGGCGCCGAGTAGAATTGATCTGATTTTCATACTACAAAACCCCCACTTCCAACTGAGGCCGGTGACAGGCCCATAGATTATTCGGACCGACCCCAGCGCGTTTAACACCGGGGCATATTAGACGGTTCCCTCGCCGCTCACAGTATCCAAACTGCCACACACCACCCGTAATTGCTCGTTCTCAGCAAGCGTGTAGAGGCATTTTTTGGCAGTTTCACTGGAATTCATCCTTAAGGCGAACCCAAATTGGTGTGCCCGTTCTCGGGCGGTCACACATCGACGGCGTCCCCAGTGAAGCTTTCCTTCACTGATTCCACCCCCATCGCTCAGAATCGACGCCACCTATCCGCGTCGCCCCGCAAAACCGACGAGCGTTTCAGCCGCACCGAGGAGCGATCGGGCCTCAAGGGAGCGCCGCGCCGCGCGCAGGTTTCTCGCGCGAAGCCTGCCTTCCGCGAGGGCGCTGGCACCTGAATGCGCAAGCCAGCGGCTCTCATCCAGATTGCGGGCGTGGATCGCAGCCAGGCTCGCAACCACGGATTCAGATTGCGGATCGGCGCCGGAGGCAAAGGCCCGCGCCCTTGTTTCAGCGGTCCGCCGCAGGGCCTCGTCGCGCGAGAATTCAGCGCGGGCAGAGGCAATGTCGGCCGCATCGCGGGCCTCTTGGTCGGCCTGACGAGCCTGCCGGGCAAGGTCCCGCCGCCCGGCAGCAGCACCAGCAAGCGAGGAGACCAGCTGCAGGCCGGTCAGGGCAATGGGGGCACACATCGTGCATTTCCTTTCGTTGCGCTCGAAGAGCGTGGGTCAAAACCAGGTCAGGTCCGCAGCTTCGCCAGGGCGCGCCGGCTCGGGCAGCAGCACCTCGAGCGGGGCCTGCGCATGCCGCAGCATCATCAGTGCCACGCGGGTTGCCGACATCAGGTCGTCGTCGCGTTTGACGATCTTGCCGTTGAGGCGGTGATAGGTCTCGAACTCGCGGAACCAGTCGTCGAGGTGCTCGAACACCTTGAAGCGGCCAGTGCGCATGCGCTCGATCATCTCGATGATGCCGGGCTCGACCAGATAGCCGCCCTTGGGATGGGTGGCATGCGCCGGCAGCATGTTCAGGCCCTCGTCCTCATAAAGCGTCATCAACTGGCGACCCGAGCCTTTCTCCGTCGCGAGCCCGTCATGGGGCCAGGCCCAGGGCAGCTCGCGTCCCCAGCGCCGCAGCGCCGCCGCATGCAGCGCCGGCGTCTCGTTGCGGGCCCGGAAGGCGTGGGTGACATAGAGGCAATCGGCCTCCTCGTCGTGGGCGATGCGCACGGCGGCGAAGGGATGGTCGTAGCCGAAATCCATGCCGCCCAGCACCGGCCAGGCATCCGGGATCTCGAAGGCCCGGCAGCGTATGTCGGCAGGCGCAAGCGGGAAGACCCGGCCCGACCCCAGCCCCGGAATCCCGGACAGGCGCGCATCGCGCTCGTGCTCGGGAAAGCCGGCGGCAATGGCCGCATGGTCCGCCGGATCGATATGCAGGGCGTCGGCGATCGTCATGTTGACGTCGGCGCAGGTCGTGCCGTCATGGCTGCGAATGAGCCGCGCGACGATGCTGCTCATGCCCAGGAGTGGCGTGAACGTCGTGTAGACCAGCCCATCGGTTGCGATAAGGCGGGCCAGCGCCTCGTTGTAGATCTGCTCGGGCGGCTCCTCGTCGCACCAGATCACGTGTTTCGAGGGGCCCTGCCAGGCCTGCCGCCCCTGGTCATAGCGCTTGAAGCCGAGGCGCGAGGTCGCGCCCGAAACATGCTTGACAAGGGCGATATCGACCAGGTCGGCCACACCCTGTCCCCGCTTTACCTCTGCCAGCGCATCCATCGGAATGGCGCCGGTGCCCCACTGCCCGGGCGGGCCCAGCAAGGCACGCTGCGGGTTGTCGCGCGTGGTCTCGCCCGTGTCGCAGGCCGCCCACGCATCGATCGCGTGCGCAAAGCGCCGCCCCTCCCACCAGTCCGGATAGCGGCCCGTCAGGTGCATGGCCATTTCCATGGCACCGCAGAAGGTCTTGCCCTGTTGGTTGCCGGCACGCAGCAGGCGCTGCTTGCAGGTCGCGCCATAGTCATGGAACCGTTTCTGGCGCGCATAGGGCCTGTAGTGCTTCAGCCGGTTCTGCGCCTGGCGGCGCGCCTGCTCCCGGGTCAGCGCCTGCGCGAGTGTCGAGAGTCTGTCGGATGACAGCGAGGATGGCAGCAAGTTCGTCATCGGAAATATCCATCAGGGGGCCGGCACCCTGCCCCTCCGGCGTGACGCCGGAGACGAAGCGCAGGTACTGGACGGGGTTCTGTTCGGCGAGGTCGTCGATGGCCTTCTGGCCGGTGCGCTCGAAGCAGGCGAGCAGGCCTTGCGTGAATTTCTGGGTCAGTTGCGCGCCCGCACCCGCAGGCGCGCCGCCGCCTTTCGGCGGGACGTTGAATTTGGTCATGGGATTGTCTTGGGGTTCGTGTGCTGAAGAAAAACGGCAGATCTGCGGGAGAAACCTCTGGGGCTTCTTCCGTGGGCAGATTCCGACGCTATGGATTGACAGCGCCGAATATCGCCGAAATCGCCGAAAACAAAAATTGAACAAATTGTCGCAGGCGGGAAATGGCGGATTTGCGGGGGAGCCCAACGGCCAGCGCCGGTGGCCCGCAGAAAGCCCCCCAGTGCGTTCGCCGCCTCTGGCGCAGCAGGGAGGCTTTATCATGTCACCGTTTCTTTCAGGGTGACACAGGATCGGATTGGCGATATCTCGGGGA
>JBEIFU010000300.1:0-3000 GCA_040382295.1 Alphaproteobacteria bacterium | reverse complement strand
GGCACCGGGCGCCGAGCTCGGCACCGACTGGGCCACCGTGGGCCTCGGCGTTTCCAGCCAGGTCTCGGCGGACACCAATTTCTACCTGCGCGTCCAGAAGGACTTCGGCCGCGACGGTGCAGAGCGTCACGAAGTCTCTGCCGCGGCGCGCTTCGGGTTCTGATACGCTATCCTGTACAGGGAAACGGGGGCCGGCAGCTTCACCTGCCGGCCCCTTTCCATTTAGGGACCCCTGAGGCCGGAACCGCAGCACGTGACACAGACAGATGCCCTTGCGCTCACGCTGATCATCGAGGGTGTCGCGGCGCTGGCCTGCGGCAGGGCCCTCTCCCTGCCTGCTGCCTCCTGTGCGCTTGCCGCAATGCTGGCGAGCCTTGTCACCCATCCGCTGCTGTGGGCCGTCTTCTATGACGTCCATGCGGCGCTTGGTGCTTTCACGACGCCAACACTCGAAGCAGCCGTGATCCTCGCCGAGGCGCCTGTCTATCGCTGGATCGCAGGGTGCCGCTGGCGGGAGGCGCTGCTGGCCTCGCTTCTTGTCAATGCGGCGTCCTGGGGGGCGGGTGAACTCATCTATGCGTTGGCCTGAACCCCTGGCCTAGCGCCATCAAGAGGACGGGTAGCTCGATCCATGCATGGATGGCCGCGGCCACTGCATAGGCGGCGCGCGCGTCGCGATAACTGACAGCATAGACCACAAACGCTATTGCCGAGGTGACCGCGACGATGGCCGCGAAGCTGCGCCAGTCGGGCCAGCGCACGATGGTCTGTGTCGGCGCCGCGCTGCCGCGTGCCTGCAAGAGGCGCGGCAGAAGGACAATCACCGCGACGTAGTGCATCGCCTGCGCGACGACCGCGGCCGAGAACAGGTTCAGGTCATAGGACTGGGGCGGCAGAAAAGAGAGCAGCGGCGTGTCTCCGGCGCCGAAGGCCGAGGCTGCCTGCCATTCCGGCAGGTTGACCAGGGCGGCAAGCCCCTCGTGGAAGACGCCGGTGGCGACAAGACCCGGCAGCACGACGAATGGCAGGAACAGGACCTTCATCCACTGCCAGCGCTCCTCGCCCTCGGTGAGCTCGGCCACGAACCCTACGGGCGTCAGGTTGTGCAGCCACGCCCAGGCCAGGAAGGTCTCCAGCGGAAAATAGGTGGCCCCCAGCGCGAGCCCGAGGCCGACCGCTGCGCCGAGCCAGCGATGGGCGCGCATGTGCCAGGCCGCAACCAGCGCAAGCGTAGCCCCGAGCCCAAGCTCGAGGGGAACGAACAGGCTGGAGGGCAGCATTTGCGTCCCGTTGCCCACCCGCCCCAGCGCGATCAGGGCCAGCAGCAGGCCCATGATCGTCAGCAGGCGCGGCGCGGTGCGCGCACTGAACCGCGCATCGCAATAGCGCAGTTCATAGATCACGTGCGGCAGCCCAAAGGCGCTGAGCATCAGCACGAAGGTGGCGATCGGCGCCACGGACACGCCGATGATCGTGACACCAGCGCATGCGGCAGCCACCAGGCCCACGTCAGAAAAACGGGCGGGTTGGAGGGAGCGGGCGTGTTCCATGGGCCCGACCATGACGGCCTCGTGTCCCTGCCGTCAACCGGTGGAACAGCCGTGAATTGCAGGCAGGACCTTACCCACGCAGCAGTTGATCCAACCGTTCCGGCGACACCAAAGCGTCACACGCAGACGAAAAGCCTCTGATCAACACGGTTGGGAACGCATGCAACTCCATGATCGAGCGCCAGAAATTGGCTTCCGTCTTTGATACAGGGACATCATGAAGCCAGATGGCCCCAATCGTTAACGGCGTCATCAACCTGTGTACAACGACAATAACCCGCAACGACACGTCCGTTTTTGGACCTTTGCCCCTGTTGGGATTCGGAACGGCTGCTAAAGTTTCCTTGAAGAGATGATTCTCTTCGCGCCTAGAGACGGGATGCCCCCCCTACCCAAGCGTTCCCGTCAAACCCATCGCCTAGGCGCTGAATGCGGCAGGTGTTCGCCCCCAACGGCACCTGCCGCCCCTTCTCTCAAGCCAGCATGACTTCAATCAGGTGCGGCCCAGGCTCGGCCAGCGCCGCCTGCATGGCCTTCACGTAGGTCTCGTTATCCTCGGCCCGCACGGCTTTCACGCCCATCGAGCGTGCCATCGCGGTGAAGTCCATCACCGGCTTCTCCAGCGACAGCAGCGAGCGCGACCGCTCGCTCTGCGCCGTGGCGCCCACCCGGTCGAGCTCCATGTTCAGCACGAAATAGGACTTGTTGTTCAGCAGCACCGTGATGACGTGCAGGTTCTCGCGCGCTGCCGTCCAGAGGCCCTGGATCGTGTACATCGCGCTGCCATCGGCCTGCAGGTTGATGACAGGCCGCCCCGGACAGGCGACCGCCGCGCCAACCGCCACCGGAATGCCCTGCCCGATCGCCCCGCCCGTCAGCGACAGCCAGTCATGGGGTGCTGCATTCTGGAACGCGAGATAGGCCCACAGCCCGCTTGAATTGGCCTCGTCCGAGACGACAGCGCCCTCGGGCAGCAGCGCCGCGGTCGCGTTGGCGAAACTCTCGATTGAGATCTTGCCCGCACCCGGAAGCGAGGGCACCGGACCGTCCGTGATCGCAGGCGTCGTCGGCGCGCCCACTTCCAAGGCCAGCGCCTCGAGCACATCCGACAGGTCATTGCCCGCCGACCACGGCATGTGCACCTTGCATTCCGGGGACAGGAAGGTCGAAGGCTTGTTGGGATAGCCGAAGAACCCGACCGGCGCCTTCGTGCCGATGGCGACACACTGCCGGAAAGCCGAGAGCATCGGCACCGCCATCTCGCCGAGGTAAGGCACGCGCTCGGGCTTCGTGCGCCCCCGCCCGCGCGCCAGGCGCGACATGAATGTGTCGGTGAAGAGCCGCGCGCCCGTCTTCTGCGCGATGGCTGCCGCCAGCCGTATCGGCCGCTCGAGCCCGCCATGCCCGCCGATCAGAAGAAGCGCGGGCTCCCCTGACGTCAGCGCCGCCG
>JBEIFU010000299.1:0-3002 GCA_040382295.1 Alphaproteobacteria bacterium | reverse complement strand
TTCGAACCATCGACCCTCTGATTAAAAGTCAGATGCTCTACCACTGAGCTATGGGCCCCACCGGCCGACCGCGGATCATGCGGGGGCTTGAGAAGTGGGCGGAACATAGGGGCCGCCCCCTGCAGGGTCAATGGCTTGACGGAGCACCCCTTTCCGGCGTTGATGCCGCTGCGTCACCTGCTTGAAGCCTTTGGGGGTCCTCGTGCTGCGTATCATGCGTTTACGTTTTCTGAGCCTCGGCCTGAGCGCCCTGGCCTGCATGCCTGCGGCACTGGCAGATGAGGCACCAGCGGGTGCACCACCCGCAAAGGCAGGCTGGTCGGTAACCGTGGGCGGCGGTGGCCTGTGGTCGCCGGACTATCAGGGTTCGGACGACCACAAGTTTCGCGCCCTGCCCTATGTCAGCGTGCAGTACGAAGACTGGTTGAGCTTTGCGGTGCCCGAGGGGCTGAAGGTCTCGCTCTTCAACGAGAAGGGCTTCAGGGCGGGCGTGCTGGCCGGCTATCGCTTCGACCGCGAGGCGAAGGACAATATTGCGCTGGCCGGCTGGGGCGATGTGGACGGCTCGGCCGAGCTTGGCGGTTTTGTCGAGTATCGCGCGCACTGGCTGCGCCTGTCGGTCGAAGCGCGGCAAGGCCTGTCTGACGATACGGGTCTGCTGGGTGCGGCAAGCGCACGCTATGAGACCCGCGTGGGGCCGGCGCGCATCTCGGTTGGCCCGCAGCTTGCGTGGGGCGATGATGACTACATGCAGACCTATTTCGGCATCACGCCGACGCAGGCCGCAGCCTCGACGCTGGGCTATGCGCCCCATGCGGCGGCATCAGGCGTGAAGTCCTACGGCGTAGGCCTCTCCATCGTGTCCCCCATCAGCGGCCCCTGGGGCATCGCTGCCATCGCCAATGTGAACCGCCTCACCGGCGACGCCGAGGACAGCCCGATCGTGGCAGACCAGGGCTCGGCGACACAGTTCAACGCAGGCCTGTTCCTCAGCTACCGGTTCTGAGGAACCCCTCACCGCATAAATTCGGTGACACCATAAATTCGGTGACAGTGCACTTCCCCGTCATCCCGGCCGAGGCCAAAAGCCGAGTGCCGGGACCCCGCTACCCTTTCGCGTTTGCGTTCAAGCTGGGTCCCGGATCGCGCGCCGCGCGCGCGTCCGGGATGACGGTATGATTATGTAACTTCATATATTATTTCATGCAGCTAGATCTCTGCGCAGGTAACTGAACACCCGCCTCCCCCCGCAACGCGGCTTGCACAACCAGGGAGGGAAACGGCCGAAACGAAGAGACACCTTCGCGAAAGGTCCGACGAAAGTGTCTCTCGTGTCACAAGCCCCCGATCAGGGGAGGGAGATTAGAGGCCCGGGACCGGGAAACGGGCGCACAGCGCGCGCGTTTCGTTGCGCAAGGCGGCGAGCCGGTTGGCGTCCTCGTGATGCTTCATGGCGTCAAGCATGATGCGGGCGATTTCCTTCATCTCGCTTTCCTTCATGCCACGCGAGGTCGCAGCCGGCGTGCCAAGGCGCACGCCCGAGGGACGCAGTGGCGGGTTCGGGTCGTCGGGGATCACCTGCTTGTTTGTGGTCATGCCCGCATGGTCCAGCGCCTTCTCCGCGATGGCGCCGTTCATGCCGAAGGACTTGACCACGTCGATCACGAGCAAATGGTTGTCGGTGCCGCCGGTGACCAGCGACGCACCGCCGGCCATGAGCTCGCCGGCCAGCGCCTTGGCGTTCTTCAGGACCTGCTGCGTATAGGCCTTGAAGGCAGGCTCGGCGGCGAGCTTCATCGTGACGGCGGTCGCCGCAACCTGGTTCATGTGCGGGCCACCCTGCAGGCCGGGGAAGACCGACTGGTCGATGCCCTTGGCAAACTGGGCCTTGCAAAGGATCAGGCCACCGCGCGGGCCGCGCATCGACTTGTGGGTCGTCGTGGTCATGAAGTCGAAGCCTGCGTCCATCGGGTTGCGCATCGCGCCGCCCGCGATCAGGCCACCGATATGGCTGACGTCGGCCAGCGTAAGCGCGCCCACCTCGTCGGCGACGGCCTTGAAGTCCTTGTAGTCATAGTCGCGCGGATAGGAAGAATAGCCGCAGATGACCATCTTCGGCTTTTCCTTGCGGGCCACGTCGCGCAGCTGGTCGAAGTCGATCGCGCCGTTCTGCGGGTTCGTCTTGTAGCGCACGAAGCGATAGATCTTGCCCATGTGCGAGACCGGCGCGCCGTGCGTCAGGTGGCCGCCATGGCTGAGATCCATGGCAAGGATGGTCGAGCCCGGCTCGATGAAGCCGAGATAGACGGCCTGGTTCATCGGCGAGCCGGAGAGCGGCTGGAGATTGGCGTGCTCGGCGCGGAACAGGGCCTTGGCGCGCTCGCGACCCAGGTTCTCCATGATGTCGACGAACTCGGTCCCGCCATAGTAGCGGCGCCCGGGATAGCCTTCGGCATATTTGTTGGTGAAGGCCGAGCCGAGCGCGGCATAGACCTCGGGGAAGCAGTAATTCTCGGAGGGGATGAGTTCCACACCCTCGCGTTGGCGTTTCTCTTCGCCGATCAGGGTCTCGAAGATCTCAGGGTCGGATGCCTTGAGTGCTGCGCGGTAGTCTTGCATTGGATGCCTCCTTCTATTGCGGTGGACGCAAGCGGACGGCCCAGGCGCGCGGCTTTCCCGAAACCCCGCCTCTTGCGCTTCCCCGTGGTCGGATCCCACGCGAACGCCAGTAACGCAAAGGCGGCTTGCAGGCGGTTTCGGCCCGCCACCTTGGTCGCGCGGGCAGCGACGTAAGTCAAGGGAACATGGCTGCTCGCACCGCGCCAATCCCCTGTATTACGCAGGGGAGATCGCGCGTCGCTACGGTTGCCAGCGTGGGACAAATCGACATAAGTGGGCCCGCAACGAGAGCGAAGGGAGGCACTGGGCGTGGACACACGGTTCGAGGCCGCTGACTGGGCGGAGTGGCGGCAAGGCTGGCGCGTGGTGCTGGGCGTGGCCGT
>JBEIFU010000298.1:0-3021 GCA_040382295.1 Alphaproteobacteria bacterium | reverse complement strand
CGGGTTCGGTGCCGTGGGCACGAATACGGCCGTCAGCTCCTGGCCTGTGGTGGTCTCGTGGAAGGTGCGCATCGCGAAGCCGATGGCGCGCATCTCGGCATTGGGAAAATCGATCAGCACGACACGCTGGGTGTTCTCCTGTTTGGTCTGCAGGACCGAGATCACCTTCTTGGTCGAGGAATAGATCATGTGGACGAAGGGCACGCGTGCCAGCATGCCTTCGAAGGCCTCCAGCAGTTGCTGCCCCACCACCCGCGAGGCCAGCATGCCCGTCACATAGATGACGCCGAGGGCGAAGACCGTGCCGATGACGTAGAGAAACGCCTCGCTTGCCAGCAGGCTTGCGATCGTGGCTGGAAACAGGGGGCCCAAGGTGGTCGCAGTCCAGCTGACCCAAGGGCTGCCGAAGTAGGACAGGGCGTCGATGATCAGCTTCAGCACGAACCAGACGGCGGCCAGGGGCAGCAGCGTGAGGATCCCGGCGATGAAATTCTGCTGGATATGCATCTGGTCGGCCTCCCGAAGGTTGCAGGGCTCCACGTGCCGATTCGCCCTGCACGCGCGCAAAATAGGGCGCGCGGGGCCCCGGCGCAAACAGACCGAAAGTGTCATGATGCCTTCATGGCTGGCTGTAAACTCCCCTTTGCGCCCGGCGCGCGTGATCGTGTAGGTTTCTCTGGAAAACCGAATGATGGTGGGAATGGTAATGTTCGAACGGTCTGGCGGGCGCCCCAGCGTGCGCATGTCTGCTGCGGTGATCGCGGCACTGGTGGCGTTTGTCCTGACGCTCTCCCTCGTGTCGCCTTCCGTGGCGAAGGATCTGTGGGCGGTGGCGAACGTGCCGGTTGACGGCACGGGGACAAGCCCGTCGGCGGCCAAGGAGGCTGCCCTGGTCAAGGGTCGGCAGCGAGCCTGGACAGAGATGTTCCGCCGCCTCACGCCCATGGCGGAGTGGCAGAAGCAGCCGCCCCTGACCGACGAGGCGCTGGAACTCCTCGTGCGTTCGTTCGACATTGCGGGCGAGCGGCATTCCAGTACGCGCTACCTTGCGTCTGTCACCTATGTCTTCAATGCGGCCGGCGTGCGCGACGTGCTGCAGAAGTCCAATGTCCGCTACTCGGAGCAGCAGGCAAAACCCGTGCTTGTCGTTGCCCTGACGGACACGACGTGGCAGCCCGCATCCTTCTGGGGTGCGGCGTGGTCTTCCCAGAGCCAGCGTGCACGGCTTGTGCCCGTGACGGTTCCGGTTGGCGACAGTGCGGATATCGCGGCGCTCGCCTCGGTGTCTGCGATGGCTGACTGGGGCATGGTCAGGCCGCTTGCCGATCGCTACGGCGCCGGTTCGGTGCTGGTGGCCACCCTCACGCGATCGGCGACGGGGGTGCAGGTTGCAACGACGCATATCCGACCGGATAACCGCGTGCCGCGCGCCATGGCGTTCACGCGACAGGCCAATGAGGATGATCCCATGCTTGGCACGCGTGCGGCGGGTGCCGTTGCCGATGCGCTTCAGGAGGAGTGGAAGCGCACGACCTCCGTGGATTTCTCGAGCCAGGCAACCGTGATGGCGCAGGTTGCCTTCCGCAGCCTGCAGGAATGGGTGGCGATCCGTCGGTCGCTCGAAGGCACGCGTGCCATCCAGCGCATGCAGGTCGAGGAAATGACAATATCCGGCGCGCGTGTGCGCCTTGACTATGTGGGTCGCGTTGACCAGTTGCAGACAGCGCTCGCGCAGTCGAACGTCTTGCTGGCGGCCGACGACAAGGGCCAATGGACGATCTCGCGAAATGCAGCCACCCCCGCCGCCGCAAACCCCGTGGTTCCTTAAGCCTCAGCAATACGGCCTGACGCTGGCAAACGGCGTCACGGCCGTCAGGCTGTTGCTGGTTCCGTTCATCGCGATTGCGCTGCTCGGGCAGGATTACACGCGTGCGTTCTGGCTGACCCTGCTTGCGGGGGCCACGGACGCAGTTGACGGTTTTCTTGCCCGTCATTTCAGCCACGCTTCTGCCATTGGCGCCTATCTTGATCCCATCGCCGACAAGATCCTGATCGTCACGCTGTTCGGTCTCCTCACGATACAGGGGCATTTGCCGCTTTGGCTGATGGTTGTGGTGCTTGCGCGCGACGTTGCCATCGTGGCCACCGTGGCAGCGTTCAACCGGATGAAGAGCAAACCGCTGCGCATGAAGCCGCTGTTCATCTCCAAGCTCACAACCTTTTTCCAGATCGCGTTGCTGCTTGTCACGATGGCGGACCTTGCGTTCATCTGGGGTCTGGACACGATGCGGCTGGCCTTTGCCGTCCTTGCAGGGGCCTTCACGGTGGCTTCGTGGATCGCCTATTATTTCGAAGGCCAGCGTGCGATGCGTGAAGCAGAGACTGTCCAGGGTGCATAGTCAGCCAAACGCCGGAGCCTGTGCCTGAGATGGCTGCCCCCTCGACATCCGCACAATTGCCATTCGCCTTCGAGCAGAAGCGCAGTTCGGCGCGCGAGGATTTCATCGCCGGGACATCGAATGCCGATGCTCTTGCTTTCGTGGATGCCTGGCCTGCCTGGCCTGGCCGTGTCTGCGCGATCTGGGGTCCGAGCGGCAGCGGCAAGACGCATCTGGCTCAGATCTGGAAGCGCAAGGCCGGTGCCCTGGAATTGAGCCCTGCAGACGTGACGGTGGAGCGGCTTGCCGATCTGCCGGCGGGTGTTGCAGTTCTTGTGGACGGGGCAGGTCAGTCGATTGGAGGTCGTGGCCTGTTCCACCTGATCAACTTCGTGAACCAGACGCAGGGCTGGCTGCTGATGACGGGCGAGGAGGCGCCAACCCGCTGGCCGACCGAGGTTGCCGATCTTCACTCCCGGTTAACCGCGCTTGGTGGCGCAGCGCTGGATTTGCCTGACGAGGCGCTGATCGCACGCGTCCTCATAAAACTGTCACATGATCGCCAGCTTAAGTTTCCCGAAGCTTTGATTGCCTATCTTGCACCAAGGCTCAGGCGTTCCTTTGCCGATGCCGAGCGTCTGGT
>JBEIFU010000297.1:0-3051 GCA_040382295.1 Alphaproteobacteria bacterium | reverse complement strand
GGGCTCTACCGAAACGAGCAGGCGGCATTCCTGCCGTTCCTGATTGCAACACCGGTATTGTTCATCGCAGGCGCCTCGCTGGTCTATTTCGGCCTGATGCCCGTGGCCATCCAGTTTTTCCTGGGCTTCGAGTCACCTGGCGGCGCGGGGACGCTGCCAATCCAGCTCGAGGCCAAGGTGTCGGACTATCTCGACCTTGTCATGACGCTGATCTTTGCCTTCGGCCTGAGCTTTCAGCTGCCGGTGCTCCTGACACTGCTGGGACGGGTGGGGATCGTCAGTTCGGATTTCCTCAGGCGGAACCGACGCTACGCGATTGTGTTCTCTTTCGTGCTGGCAGCGGTCCTCACCCCGCCGGACGTGCTCAGCCAGTTTGCACTGGCCGTGCCGCTCTGCCTGCTCTACGAGGGCTCGATCTGGAGCGTGCGGCTGATCGAAAAACGGCGCGACGACGCGTCCAAAAGCGCGGAAAACGCGATTTAGCCCAGTTGTCGCCTGCGGTCCGAGCCGCTAAGAACCGCGCCTGCAGCCAGTGGGCCACCCATGCACGACATCCGTTTCATTCGCGACAATCCGGCGGGCTTCGACGAAGGCCTCGGGCGCCGTGGCCTCGGGCCGCAATCCGCCCCTATCCTCGAGCTTGACCAAACCTGGCGCAGCGCGACGGGCAAGCTGCAGGAGTTGCAGTCCACGCGCAACGACGCCTCGAAAAAGATCGGTCAGGCCAAGGCAAGGAAGGACGAGGCCGAGGCCCAGCGCCTGATGGCCGAGGTCGCCCGCCTCAAGGATGAAATCCCGGCGATGGAAGCCAGGGTGCGCGAAAGCGAGGAGGCAATCGAAGCCCTGCTGTCAACGATTCCGAACCTGCCGGCGGCGGATGTTCCCGACGGCGCCGATGAAAGCGCCAACCAGGAATTGCGCCGCTGGGGCAACCCGCGGAACATGAACTTCGAGGCCGCCCAGCACTTCGACCTTGGCGAGCGCCTTGGCCTGATGGACTTCGAAGCCGCGGCCCGCATGTCCGGCGCGCGGTTCGTCATCCTGCGCGGTCAGCTGGCCCGGCTGGAGCGGGCACTGGCGAACTTCATGCTGGACCTTCACACGGGTACCTATGGCTATGAGGAAGTGGTGCCGCCCTTCCTGGTGCGTGATCAGGCGATGTATGGCACGGCGCAGTTGCCCAAATTCCGTGACGAGCAGTTCGGCACGACCAACGGGTTCTGGCTGATCCCCACATCCGAGGTGCCGCTGACCAACCAGGTCCGCGAGACGATCCTCGACGAAAGCCAGCTACCGTTGCGCTTCACGGCGTGGACGCCGTGCTTCCGGTCCGAGGCCGGTGCCGCCGGTCGCGATACGCGCGGGATGATCCGCATGCACCAATTCTCGAAGGTCGAACTGGTGTCGATCACGACGCCGGAGCAGTCGGCAGCCGAGCACGAGCGCATGACGGCCTGCGCTGAAGAGGTTCTGAAGCGGCTTGAGCTTCCGTTCCGAACGATGGTGCTGTCGACCGGCGACATGGGCTTCGCAGCCAGGCGCACGCACGACATCGAGGTGTGGCTGCCCGGTCAGAATACCTATCGCGAGATTTCAAGCTGCTCGAACTGCGGCGACTTCCAGGCCCGGCGCATGAATGCGCGCTACAAGCCTGCCGATGGAAAAGCCAATCGCTTCGTGCACACGCTGAACGGATCCGGCCTTGCAGTCGGACGCACGCTGATTGCCATTCTCGAAAACTACCAGCAGGCCGACGGATCAATCCAGGTCCCGGAGGCGCTAAGGCCCTACATGGGCGGACAGGACACGATCAAACCCCATGGCTGACAAGAAACTTCCGCTCCGCATCCTTCTGTCGAACGATGATGGCATCAACGCACCCGGGCTGCAGTCGCTGGAGAAGATTGCCCGTTCGCTCTCCGACGATGTCTGGGTCGTCGCGCCCGAGACCGAGGAGAGCGGCGCTTCGCGCAAGCTGACGCTGACCACCCCGCTCAGGATCCGCGACCTGGGACATCGCCGCTATGCGGTGCAGGGCACGCCGACGGACTGCGTGCTGCTGGGGGTCAACCACATCCTGAAGGATCACCGGCCCGATCTCGTGCTGTCGGGTGTCAATCGCGGCGCAAACATCGCCGATGACGTAACCTATTCGGGCACGATCGCGGCCGCGATGGAGGGAACGGCCCTCGGCATTCCTTCGATTGCGCTCAGTCAGGCCTACAGTTACGACGAGGCCCACGAGGTGCGCTGGGCATGTGCCGAACGCTTTGGGGCGCCCATCATCCGTCGCCTGCTGGCAGCGAAATGGCCACGGCAGGTGCTGGTCAACGTGAATTTCCCCGACCGCGATCCCGACCAGGTCTCACGCATCGAGGTGACGTCCCAGGGCAAGCGCGACCAGTCGCTGACCACCATCATCGAGCGCATGGACGGGCGCGGGGTTCCCTATTTCTGGCTCGGCTTCTCGCGACAATTGAGCAATCCGCCCGAGGGCACGGATCTGCGGGCGATCTATGACGGCCGCATCTCGGTCACGCCCCTGCATCTGAACCTGACAGAGGATCGGGCTCGGGAGGCGCTGGCACCGCTTGTCGACGGCAGCGCGTCCTCGCTGCTTGGCGTGTAACGCATGGCCGCGGCCCCCGATTACCGGATGATCCAGCTCCTCATGGAGCTGCGACGCAGCGGGATCGGGGATATCGATGTCCTGTCGGCACTGGAGACCACACCGAGGGAGCACTTCGTGCCTCAGGTGTTTGCGGATCGCGCCCTGGACAATGTGGCCTTGCCCCTCGAGGGCGGGGCAACGATCGGCCAGCCATTCATGATCGCCTACATGATCGAGGCCCTCGAGTTGAGGCCTGGTCTGCGTATCCTGGAAGTGGGGACAGGATCAGGTTACCAGACCGCGATCCTGTCTAAGCTTGCCAAGCGTGTTTACACAATCGAAAGACATGAGGCGCTTGCAAGGCAGGCGCAGGAGCGTCTCAGGAAATTACTCCTTTTTAATGTCGACTTCCGGATTGGCCAGGGAACCCGCGGTTGGCC
>JBEIFU010000296.1:0-3053 GCA_040382295.1 Alphaproteobacteria bacterium | reverse complement strand
GCCGCGCGCAGCGAAATGAACAGCCCCGATCAGAACAAACCCTCAATTAATCCACGGCTATTCAGCCGAATCGCATCGGCGGCCGGCACCCTCGGCAGACCGGGCATGGTCATGACGTCTCCGGTGATGACCACAAGAAACCCCGCACCAGCCGACAGGCGCACCTCTTTCACTTCCAAAGTGTGGCCCGAAGGCGCACCCAGAAGCTTCGGGTCTGTTGAAAACGAGTACTGAGTCTTGGCGATGCAGACTGGCAAATGCCCGAACCCGCCACCCTGCAGCTCTTCAATGCGATCACGCACCGACTTTTCGGCGCTGATGCCCTGAGCACCATAGAGCGAGGTTGCGACCGCGTGGATTTTGTCCCAAAGCATCATGCTGTCGGGATAGAGCGTTCCAAAGGACGATGCGCCCGCCTCGGACAGCCTGACGACTTCGTCTGCAAGCTCCACGCAACCTTTGCCCCCGTCGGCCCAGTGACTGGCAAGGATGGCTCGCGCGCCATGCAGAGCCGCAGCCTCGCGCACTGCCTCGAGCTCTTCGTCCGTATCCTCGTTGAAACGATTGATGGCCACGACCACCGGCACCCCGAACCGCTTCACATTGGCAATATGGCGTGCCAGGTTCTCAGCGCCGGACCGGACTGCTGCAACATTGGCAACTTTCAGCGCATCCTTCGCAACCCCGCCATGCATCTTCAGTGCGCGAACCGTGGCCACGATGACGGCTGCAGCCGGCTTGAGGCCTGACTTGCGGCATTTGATGTTGAAGAATTTCTCGGCCCCGAGGTCAGCGCCAAAACCAGCTTCGGTAACCACATAATCAGCGAGCTTCAGGGCAGTTGTCGTCGCGAGCACCGAATTGCAGCCATGCGCAATGTTTGCAAAGGGACCGCCATGCACAAAGACCGGATTGTTTTCGATGGTCTGCACCAGATTCGGCATCAAGGCATCCTTGAGCAGCACAGTCATCGCGCCCGCCGCGCGCAGGTCACGTGCGGTCACGTCCTTTCTGGTCCGCGTCTGCGCAACCACGATGTCCCCAAGCATGCGCTCAAGGTCGGCGAGGTCGCGCGCAAGGCACAGGATTGCCATGACCTCCGAGGCGACGGTGATGTCGAAGCCATCCTCGCGGGGAAACCCATTTTGTGGACCACCCAAAGAGTTGACGATGCGGCGCAAGGCCCGATCATTCATGTCAACCACGCGCCGCCAGAAGACACGACGCGTGTCGATGTCGAGCGCATTACCCCAGTACACGTGATTATCCAGCATGGCAGCCAAAAGATTGTGTGCTGACGTGACTGCATGGAAGTCGCCCGTAAAATGGAGATTGATGTCCTCCATCGGCACGACCTGGGCGTAACCACCGCCAGTCGCTCCGCCCTTCATCCCGAAACAAGGCCCAAGGGACGGTTCACGGACGCAGGCAACAGCCCTCTGGCCGATGTGGTTCAGCCCGTCGGCCAGCCCCACAGTCGTGGTTGTCTTGCCCTCGCCCGCCGGCGTGGGCGTGATGGCTGTGACGAGGATCAGTTTACCATCTGGCTTGGACTGAAGCTCGTTGATGAATTCTAGAGAGACCTTCGCCTTGTGGCGGCCATAGGCATGCAACGCTCCGACCGGAATGCCCAATCGTGCTGCGATCTCGTCGATCGGTTTCATGCGCGCAGCGCGGGCGATTTCGAGGTCAGTGTTCATGGTGATTTCCGGGGGACATGCCCCTGCGTTTTGTTACGGCACGGGGCACCATCCCAGCATCAATTGGCATTGTCCACGACCTTTCACCCGACCCAGCTGGCTGATATCATCGGTACGACGAAACATAAGGACAGCCGGTCATGCATGATCTTGTCATCCGAAAAGGTTTGGTGGTCGATGGAACTGGTCGACAGCCATTCGAAGCGGACGTGGCGATAGATCAGGGCGTCATCACCGCGATTGGCCAGGTTGGCGGCGCAACGCGTGAAGAAATCGATGCCCGTGGCAAGATCGTGACGCCAGGCTTTGTTGACATCCACACCCACTACGACGGCCAGGCAACATGGGATGCCGAAATGGCACCCTCAAGCTGGCATGGCGTGACGACCGTCGTGATGGGAAATTGCGGTGTCGGCTTCGCCCCGGCCCAACCGGATCGCCACCAATGGCTTATTGGCCTGATGGAAGGCGTGGAGGACATTCCAGGGACAGCGCTCGCCGAAGGCATGAAATGGAATTGGGAGAGCTTTCCCGAATACCTCGACGCCCTCGAAGGGTTGGCACGCACCGTGGATGTGGGAACCCAGGTACCACACGGTGCAGTCCGGGCCTACGTGATGGGCGAGCGGGGTGCACGAAACGAGCCGCCGACGGAAACCGACATCGCCCGCATGTCACAGATCGTTGAAGAAGGTCTGCGCGCGGGCGCCCTTGGTTTCTCGACATCCCGCACGATCCTTCATCGCTCTGTCGACGGAGAGCTCGTTCCGGGAACGACAGCCACCAAGGAAGAATTGATCGGCATCGGGCGCGCCATGGGCCGTGCCGGCCACGGCGTGTTTGAAATGGCCTCTGACCTGAAGCGCGACTGGAACGAGTTTCAGTGGATGGGCGACCTCAGCAGGGAGACCCGATTGCCGGTCACCTTCGCGATGCTGCAGTCCATCGCCAAAGAACTGCCATGGCAAGAACAGATGTCTTCCATGACGGCCGAAAATGCAAAGGGCGCGAATATCCGCGCGCAGATCTCGCTGCGCGGAACGGGCGTGCTGATGACATGGCGCGGAACCGTGCACCCCTTCATCCTGCGACCTTCATGGGCAACGATCGCCGGCAAGCCATGGGACGTTCAACTCAAAACCCTGCGGGATCCGGCATTCCGCGCCCGCCTGATCGCCGAGGAACCAGCGCTGGAAGGTGAACTCAGCGCGCTGCGCCAGGTGATCAGCAAGGGCTGGTTCATGCAATATGCAATGGGCGAGGGCTTCAATTACGAGCCCACGCAGGCTGAAACAATCATGGCGCTGGCGGCAGCCAAGGGCGTGAGCGGTGATGCCTATGCCTATGATTTGC
>JBEIFU010000295.1:0-3059 GCA_040382295.1 Alphaproteobacteria bacterium | reverse complement strand
GGTCGATTACCTCACGGTAAATAGTCGCGCCGAGACTTGGGCGGGATTGGGATCGGTATACGGCGAAAATGTGGCGCCGTGTGCCCGTGCCTCATTCGACTGGGGGTGTTGCATCGCGATGACGGAGAGGGTGTTCCCCGAGCGCGATCCGAATTAGACTTGAGGTCAGCACTCTTCGATTTGGAACCGACGCTTGACCCAAGCAGCCCCCACCCGCCTCCTGCGCGCACTCAACACCATCGAGCGTGTCGGCAACAAGCTGCCGGACCCGGTCAGCCTGTTCATTCTTTCCATCATCATCGTGATGGTGCTGTCGTCGTTCCTAGCAGCGGTGGGTGCCAGCGGGATCAATCCGGCGAATGGCGAGCTTGTCAAGGCCGTCAACCTGCTCGATTCGGCACAGATCCGTCGGCTCCTGGTCGAGCTGCCGCAGATCCTGACCTCGTTTCCGCCGCTGGGCGTGGTTCTGGTCGTGATCATCGGCTCGGGGCTGGCCGAACGGTCGGGGTTCTTTGCGGCGGCGCTCAAGGGGCTGGTGAAGGCCATGCCCCGTCCGCTCATGACCTTCACGATCGTCTTCGCCGGCGTGCAGGCCAATATTGCGTCGGATGCGGGCTATGTCGTGCTGATCCCGCTGGCGGCAGTGGTGTTCGCCTCGATGGGACGGCATCCGGTGGCAGGTCTGTCGGCGGCGTTTGCGGGTGTCGCGGGCGGGTTTGCGGCCAATCTTGCCATCACGCCGGGGGACGGGATCCTGTCGGGCATGACACAGGCGGCGGCCGCACTGATCGACAAGGACTACAAGGTGCAGATCACGGCGAACTGGTACTTCCTGTCGGCGCTCGTGCCGATCTATGCGATCGTGGGCACGGTCGTCTGCGAGCGGATCGTCGAGCCAAGGCTCAATGCCGGCGTGCCGTGGACGCGGGTGGTCGAGCCACCGACGGATAAAGACGCCGAGGCGCGCGAGCGACGCGGCCTGCGCTTTGCGGGGATCGGGTTTGCGCTGGTGGTTGCGCTGGTGGTGGCGCTGGCGTGGGGGCCGGGATCGCCGTTGCGCGGGGATGACGGGGCGTTCGATCCGCTGTTCAAGTCGATGGTTGCGATCATGCTGCTCGTGTTCCTGGCCTGCGGCATCGGCTATGGCGTGGGTGCCGGCGTCATCAAGTCGGACAAGGATGCGGTTGGGCTGGCTGCCAAGGGTGTTGGCGAGATCAGTGCCTATCTCGTGCTCGTGTTCTTTGCGGCCATCTTCGTGGCGCTGTTCTCATGGTCGAACATGGGGACCCTGCTTGCGATCTCGGGTGCGGAGACGCTGAAGGGCCTGGGGCTGCACGAGGCGCCTGTCCTGCTGCTGGTGGGTGTGATCCTGCTTGCCATGGCGTGCGACATGCTGATCGGCAGTGCCTCGGCCAAGTGGGCCATCCTGTCGCCCATCCTCGTGCCGATGTTCATGCTGCTCGGAATCGCACCGGAGGCGACGCAGGCGGCCTATCGCGTGGGCGATTCAACGACGAACATGATCACGCCCTTCATGAGCTACTTCCCGCTGATCCTCGTCATGGCACGCAAGTATATGCCGGACTACGGGATCGGCTCGATGGTGGCGCTGATGCTCCCTTATACGGTTGGCTATTTCCTGGCAGCGGGCACGTTCTTCATCTGCTGGTTCCTGCTCGGCCTGCCCTTCGGGCCGGGGGTGGATAGCGTTTATGTGCCAGCGGGTGCCACGCCCTAGAGTTCCTCAACCGGCGGGCGCGAGGTCAAAGCTGTTCCAGAAAACAAGCACTGCAGCGGTCCCGCCCTCGACGCGTGCGTCGCCGGCCTCGAGGGCCTGCTGCAGGGTTAGCCTGCCCGTCAGGATGTCGGCCCATTTTTCCGGCGACATGGTGACTGTCGAGACGGCCGCGCTGCCGTCGGTTGGACAGGCGACAGCATTGCGGACGTGGAGGCCGGTCGTGTCGGCGTTGGTGAAGACAAAGCGCACATGATGGTCGACGCCGTCGGCACGGACAGGGTCGAGCAGAACACGCAGCGTATGCACCGCTGCGCAAGGATTGGCGATGACGGCCGGGCGGCGGAAGCGATGGCCGCGGAAGCGGTCCATGGGGCCCGTCCCGTCGAGGTCGCGCGCCTGCGTCAGGGCCCAGCAGCGGATGTTGGCCGCGGGCGAGCCCTGGCCGATGCGGCGCAGGCTGTCTGCAAGGCGGTTTCGGTCGGCGCGCGCGGTGCCTGCGTCAGGATCCGGGGCGCGGACGAGCCAGGTACCAAGTTCCGCAGCCCAGCGCAGGTCACCCTCGGCCAACGCTTCTTCCAGCTGCCGGCGGACGTTCGCATGGCCGCCGAAGCCCTTGATGAGGCGGCGGGCGCGCTCGAGCGGCGGCAGCGGGAAGAGCTTCGCCGGGTCGCCGTCGAACCAGCCCTTGAGGCCGTTGTGGATCTGGCGCACGTGATGTTCGGCCACGCCGTATCGTTCGGTCGTGAGCCAGTCCTCGTCATAGAGCGCTGGAAGTTTCACGCGCGCGGCGATCTCGTCGGCGGTCCAGCCCTTGTTCATGCCGCGCACGGTCTGGTCCCAGAGGAACTGGATCGAATCGCGGTAGCGGCGCGCGCGCGTGGCGATGGCCTCGCGGCCTTCCAGCGGCGGGCCGTGCGCACAGAGCAGATGATCAGCGCCGAGGCTGGCGAGGTGGTCGAGGCCTGCGAGCAGGATGCGCGGGTCGCGGTATTCCTCACCGCGGATCGCGAACACATTGAAGAGCGCGGGCCAGAGGATGTTCTGCACGGCCACGCCCAGGGCCGGGAACCAGAAGGTCACTGAATCGGTCGCGTCGGAGGGGGCCGGCGTCACGTGCACCTCGAGGCCGGCGACCTGCCAGCGTGTGGCCACTGCGGTCGTGACTGTCGGGGGCTCGAAGCCCGGCGTGAAGGGTGCGTGTTCGGGGAAACGGAAGGCGAGCCCCAGGCCGACATTCACGAGCGCGTCCGGCCCGTCGGCGGGCAGGTTCATGCCGAACTGCTCGACCAGTCCGCGGCCATAGAAGGGGCCGATCTCGTCG
>JBEIFU010000294.1:0-3119 GCA_040382295.1 Alphaproteobacteria bacterium | reverse complement strand
GGTAACGGCCTGAAGCTTGTCTTTGCGCTGGGTGCGGGCAGCCTCGGGCTCTTCATGCTGCTGGGGCCTTCTGACTGGCGCGTCAGTGATCGCGTGCCGCTGGGTTGGGGCGCCTGGCCGCTTGGTGGCGTGAACGGTTTTCTTTCCGTGCTGATGGGCATCGGTGGGGGAACCTTCGGGGTGACCATCATGACCGTCTGCGGCGCTGCCATGCATCGTGCGGTTGCGACCGCCGCCGGCTTCGGCGCCATCATCGCTGTCCCCGGAACGATCGGCATGATCGTGAATGGCTGGGGCGTGCCCGGGCTACCGCCCCTCTCGCTGGGGTATGTCAGTTTGCCGGGGCTTCTGCTCGTCGTCCCGGCAACGCTGCTGACGACGCCGCTGGGCGTTGCCCTGGCGCACCGGCTGGACCGGTCGACGCTGCGCCGGGCCTTTGGACTGTTTCTGTGCCTGACAGCCGTCCGGATGGGCGTGGCGTTTGCGTCCTGACGCGTGGCTCCTCAGAGCTTCTGGTCGTATTCGCCGACATGAGGATTTGCTGAGAGACGCCCATCGATCTCGGCGAACATGCCCCGCATGCGTTCCTCTGACACAGGGCTCTCGACCACGACAACGAGGCTGGGCTTGTTCGACGACGCGCGCACGAGGCCCCAGGTTCCGTCTTCCAGCGTGACACGCACGCCATTGACCGTGACGACGTCGCGGATCGCGAGGTTCATGATTTTGCCGCCGCGGGCGGCGAGGGCCTTGTAGGCTTCCGTGACCTCCTCGACGACGCTGTATTTCCTGTCGTCGGCGCAATGCGGGGCCATGGTGGGCGACCCATAGGTCTTGGGCAGGCCGTCATAGAGTGCCGACATGGGCGTCTTGCCAGCCCGATCCAGCATCTGGAGCGTCGCGATGGCCGCAACGATTCCGTCGTCGTAGCCGCGCCCGACCGGTGGATTGAAGAAGAAGTGGCCGCTTTTCTCGAAGCCTGCCTGCGCCTTCAGGTCGTGGGCCCGGCGCTTGATGTAGGAATGGCCAGTCTTCCAGTAGTCTGTCTTTGCGCCCAGCCTGATCAGCTCGGGGTCGGTCAGGAACAGGCCCGTCGACTTCACGTCGACCACGAATTGCGCGCCGGCCTGCCGGCTGGCGATGTCGCGCGCGATGAGGACGCCGATCTTGTCGGCAAAGATCTCGCGGCCCTTGTCGTCCACGACGCCGCAGCGATCACCATCACCGTCGAAGGCCAGACCGACATCAGCCTTGTGGTGCTGGACCGCCTCGGACAGGGCGTGCAGCATGGTCAGGTCTTCAGGGTTCGGATTGTAGCGAGGGAAGGTGTAGTCGAGCTCCGCGTCCATGGGGATCACGTCGGCGCCAATGCGCTTCAGGGCCTCGGGTGCAAAGACCCCGGCCGTGCCGTTACCGCAGGCCGCCACGACACGCAGCGGGCGTGAGAGTGTCTTTCCGCTCGTGACATCGGCAATGTATTTTTCGCGGATGCCATCGACCTGGGTGCAGCTTCCACCAGCGCGGGCACGGGCGCGACCCGACAGCGCGATGGCCTTGAGGGCACTCATCTCGTCCGGTCCGAAGGTCAGCGGCCGCGCTGCGCCCATCTTCACGCCTGTCCAGCCATTCTCGTTGTGGCTGGCTGTCACCATGGCAACGCAGGGGGCGTCGAGTTCGAACTGCGCGAAATAGGCCATCGGCGAAACGGAAAGCCCGATGTCCAGGACTTCGGCCCCGCCTTCGATCAGGCCCAGGGTCAGCGCATGTTTCACGCTCATCGAATAGGCGCGGTAATCGTGCCCGACAACGACCCGGGGCTTTACCTTGAGGTCATGGAAAAGCGTGGCGAGGCTCAGACCCAGCACTCGCATGCCGTTGAGATTGACTTCGTCCGGGAACAGCCAGCGCGCATCATATTCGCGAAAGCCGTTGGCCGCGATCAGTGGTGAGGTTTCAAAGGCGAACGAGTTTGGACGCAGCTTGTCAGTCATGGCAGCTCTCTGGAAGGACCAGAGCGTTTAGGGGCTATGAGCGAGAAATTCAACCCTGCAGGGCTGCAAGAAAGCGGGACACCGCGGTGTCAAGGCTGCCCTCGTTCTCAACCAGCGTGTCCGGGGCGAGGTCGACCGCGCGGTCAAGGCGTTTTGCGATGTCGTCCGCTGTCTCGCGCTCGCGCCCGGCCAGTCGCCGGGCGAGGATCTCGCGGCGTGCCGTCACGAGGATGATGCGCGAGGGGGTGACGCTCTGTCGCGCCGATGCAGCGATGGCGCGCGCCACGTTGATCACGACGTGGCGGCCTTCGTCGAGATCCTTCCAGATCGAGGCCGGAATGGCATAGCTGAGGCCATGGGCAGACCAGGAGAAGGCAAACTCTCCTCGTGCGCAGGCTTTCGCGAAGGCCTCGGCGGTGGTGGCGGCATGGTCTTCCGTATTGTCGCCGGGCGCGCGCGTGACGATGCGTCGGGGAAAGACATGGGTTCCAGAGAGCCGCTTGCGCGCCTCTCCAAGGAGCGTGTCCTTACCGGCGCCAGACGGGCCGGCGACGAGGTAGAGCGTGCCGCGCTGCGACATGGGTTTCCTGCTCCTCAGTCCTTGAGCAGAAGTTCGTTGTTCTCGATCTGGAACTTCGAAAGGGAATTGAAGAAGTTCATGCCCAGGAGTGACTGAGGCAGCCCGCGCGCAACGAGCGCCGTGACATCCTCGCGGATGATCGAGCCCACGCGCACTTCCCTCAATTCGATGCGCGCGGCTTCGCCCATGCCATTGGCTGTGGAAATACGCAGGTTGAA
Organism: Alphaproteobacteria bacterium; assembly: GCA_040382295.1. Classification (GTDB taxonomy): domain Bacteria; phylum Pseudomonadota; class Alphaproteobacteria; order Micropepsales; family Micropepsaceae; genus SZUA-430. The sequence continues at coordinate 330 of JBEIFU010000294.1, read as the reverse complement.
TTCAAGCCGGTCGACGTCGATGCCGGCACTCTCGGCATCGTCGACGGTCAGCGCGATCACGCTCGCACCAGTGTCAGCGAGCATGCGCATGTCGGAGCCGTTGACTTTCAGGTCGGCGTAGAAGTGCCCGTCGTTGGCTCGTCGCAGGACCACTTCGTTGACGTGGCGGACGACTGGCTTGGCGGGGTTGAGCTCGCCGGACACGCGCTGTGCCAGTGGTGCGAGGTCCTCGCGGTAGGAATAAGCGAGGATGATGGCGAAGAAAGCGAAGAACCAGATGAAGCCATAGCGGAAGGCTTCGCCAAGCGATCCTCGCCAGCCCAGGACCAG
>JBEIFU010000293.1:0-3134 GCA_040382295.1 Alphaproteobacteria bacterium | reverse complement strand
TGGAGGCAGGCATCGTTGATCTCGCGCTGGAGCCTTGCGCCCTTGAGCTTGGCCATGGAGGCGAGCTTGGTCATGTCCTCGCCGGCGACATAGCGTTCGACGGCGGTCCAGGTGAGGGCGCGAAGCGCCTCGAGCTCGGTCTGGAGTTCAGCGAGACGGAAGTGGACGACCTGGTTGTCGAGGATCGACTTGCCGAAGGCCTTACGTTCGCGCGTGTAGGTGATGGTCTCGTCGATGGTCTTCTGCAGGCCCGTGAGGGCGCAGAGGGCGGCGTAAAGGCGCTCTTCCTGGAACTGCACCATCTGGTAGGTGAAGCCGAGGCCTTCCTCGCCGATGCGGAAGCGCTGGGGCACGCGGACGTCGTCGAAGTGGATCTGCGCGGTGTCGCTTGAGTGCATGCCGAGCTTTTTCAGCGTGCGGGCGACTGTGACGCCCTTCGATTTCATCGGCACGCAGATGAGGGTCTTGTTGCGGTGGGTGGGTCCCTCACCGGTGTTGGCGAGGAGGCAGATCCAGTCCGCCTGCGCGCCGTTGGTTGTCCACATCTTGCCGCCGTTGATGACGTAGTCGCCGCCGTCCTTGCGCGCCGTGGTCTTGATGGCGGCCACATCCGAGCCGGCGCCGACCTCCGATACACCGAGACAGGCAACGTATTCGCCACTGATGGACGGGCGCAGGAATTCCTCGCGTACCTCGTCGGAACCGAAGCGGGCGAGCGCGGGTGTTGCCATCTCGGTCTGCACGGCAATGGCCATGGGGATCGCGCCGCAGTCAATGTGGCCGAGGGCCTCGCAGTAGACGGCGGCGAAGGAGTAGTCGAGGCCGAGGCCGCCGAACTTCTCCGGCTTGGTGATGCCGAGGAAGCCTGCCTTGCCCATCTTGCGGAAGACCTCGCGGGCGGGGAAGGGCGGGTTGTCCTCCCATCTGTCGACGTTTGGATTGATCTCGGTGTCGATGAAGCGGATGAGGGAGCGGCGGAGTTCTTCGTGCTGTGCGGTGAGTTGCATCTGCGGTTCGCCCAATGGTGTGCGGGAGAACCATCGCAAGTTTTCAGGCCGGGCTCAACCCTTGGTCCGGCCCGTGATTGCGGCCAGAAGGCGGTAGAGGATCCAGAGCGGGAGGACCACGATGGCGCCGAGGATCATGTATTGCAGGCTCCACTGCAGGGCGTCGAAGGCCAGGGTCCAGGCTTCGCGTATGGTGGAACCGAAATTGCGCCACAGGTCCAGGGGATCTATGCCGAAGGCTGCAAATACAAGGCCGACCAGGAGTGACATTGCGGCCAGCTTCAGCAGGGTGATGATGATTGGTCCACCGAAGACCCTGTCCATTGGCGTGCTCCTTTGCTGATCCGGCATGGCTACATCCTTGCTACGCCGAACGAGTTGGGCCTGAGAGACCGGTTCGCGGCTTCGTGGCAGACATCGAGGCAGAGGCCGACGACGCGTCGGCTGTCGCGCGGGTCGATGATGCCGTCGTCCCAGAGCCTAGCAGTGGCGAAGAGGGCTGTCGATTCGGCGGCGTAGGTGTCGATGATCTGCCGGGAGCTTGCCTCGAGGGCCTTCATGTCGGGTTCCCGGCCTGCGCGGCGGGCGCCTTCCTCGGCAATGATGCTCATCACCTTGGCGGCCTGCTCGCCGCCCATGACCGCAATCCGGTTGTTCGGCCAGGCGAAGATGAAGCGGGGGTCGAAGGCGCGGCCGCACATGCCGTAGTTTCCTGCTCCGAACGAGGCACCGATGTGGAGGGTGATCTTCGGCACTGCGGCATTCGTCACGGCCTGGATCATCTTCGAGCCATGCTTGACGATGCCGCCGCGCTCGGCGTCGGTGCCGACGATGTAGCCGGTCGTGTTCTGCAGGAAGAGGAGGGGAATGCCGGACTGATCGCAGAGCTGGATGAACTGGGCGGCCTTGGTGGCACCGCCCGTGTCGATGGGGCCGTTGTTGCCGATGATGCCGATCGTGTGGCCTTCGATGGCGGCGTGGCCGCAAATGGTCTGGGATCCGTACTCGGGCTTGAAGTCCAGCCAGTGTGATCCGTCCACGATGCGAGCGATGAACTCGCGCACGTCATAGGGCTTGCGATAGTCCAGCGGAACGAGCGACAGGATCTCTTCGGGGTCGTAGGCGGGTGCGTTGCAGCTTCGCGCGGGTTCGCTTCTGGCCCAGCTGATCTTTGCGAGGATTTCGCGGGCGAGGCGGATGCCGTCGCGGTCATCCTCGGCCATGTACTCGGCCAGGCCTGAAACCGTGTAGTGAAGTTCGGCGCCGCCGAGTTCCTCGTCGGTTGCGATTTCGCCCGTAGCGGCTTTCAGGAGAGGCGGGCCTGCGAGGAAGATCTTGGAGCGGTCCCGAACGACGACCACGTAATCGCTCAGCCCCGGTTGGTAGGCCCCGCCGGCTGTCGAGGATCCGTGCACGATGGCGATGACGGGAATGCCTGCCTTGGAAAGGCGTGCGAGGTTGGCGAAGGTGCGGCCGCCGCGGACGAACATCTCGGCCTGGCGCAGGAGGTTGGCGCCGGCACTCTCGACCAGCTGGATATAAGGGAGCCTGTTCTCGAGTGCGATGGCCTGCGCGCGCAGCGTCTTGTCCACGCCGAGCGGGGTTGCTGCGCCGCCCTTGATGCCGGCGTCGCTGACATTCACGACGCATCGTGTCCCCGAAACTATCCCGATTCCGGTGATGACGCCGCCCCCGGAGGCGTTGTCGGCTCCGTCATCATCATGCATGCGCAGGCCGACCAATGTGGACAGCTCAAGGAAAGGAGCGCCGCGGTCAAGGAGCAGATCGAGCCGATCGCGTGGCAGGAGTTGGCCACGTTCGGCAAATTTCCGTGCCGACTTTGCGGAATTGGCGCGGATCCTCGCTTCCAGTGCGCGGACTTCTGCCAGCAATCCGAGGTGTCCGTCCCGGTTCGTGCGGGCCGTATCGGTGTTCAGGTTCAAGCGGCTCTCAAAAACCGGCATGTGGCAGCCCCTGACCAAAGCGGAATGGCGAAAAACAGTGATGTTAATTATGACGGGCTGTCGACGCGCGCAATGCGGATTCGCTAGACTGTCATCTTTCACGTCACAAACGGGATCCTGCACATCGATGAAGCGCCTTGCCGTGGCCCTTGCGGTCCTTGCC
>JBEIFU010000292.1:0-3135 GCA_040382295.1 Alphaproteobacteria bacterium | reverse complement strand
CGCGACGACATCATCCGCATGGCGCGGGAAGCTGGGTTTGTAGATGCGTCCTTCTGTCGATGGAGCGCATACACGGACGACCTTGAGCGCTTCGCCGCCCGTGTCGCCGCACTTTCAGCCCGACGGGGTGAGCCGGCCTGCCCGCACATCCGCAGCAGCGGCCCGGCTGACCGGGCGACGCACTGGTGTGCGCTGGCGGCAACCCCACCCGCAGCGCTGAGCGGCGAGGAGGAGAAATGAGTTTCATACATGAAAGGGATTGGCGCAATACGCCTGTCAACAAAGAGTGGTTGGTTAGCCAGCATCTCAGCGTTTCGTGCAGTCATACCCACGACGACATCAGAGTCGCGGAGGCCGAAATATGCGCTCTATCAGAGATCGTGCAGGCCATGCTGCTGCGGATGCCGGATGACGATCTGCGGGCGGTGGCACGGGCAATAGGTTTTCGTGCGGTGGAGGAAGCATGATTTACACAACCCTGAACAAGATCCGCGCCCACGGCCCTTGCACCAACGGCTGGGCCAAGCTGCTGCGGCGTCTTGGCAAAACGCAGGCCGACGACGAGCCTCTTGCGATTACGACGGTCCTCGACAGCAACGGTCTAGACGATGCGCTTTGGTGCCTGCGGGCAGTCGACGGATACCAGCGAGAAATGCGTCTGTATGCAGTTTGGTGCGCCAGACAAGTACAGCATCTGATGACCGACCCGCGCTCGCTTGCTGCGCTAGACGTAGCCGAGCGCCACGCGAACGGCGCGGCGACCGACGAGGAATTGACTGCGGCGGGGGCTGCGGCGGGGGCTGCGATGAGGGATGCGGTGAGGGCTGCGATGAGGGCTGAGGCGGGGGATGCGGCGAAGGCTGCGGTGAGGGCTGAGGCGGGGGCTGCGGCGTGGGCTGCGGCGTGGGCTGAGGCGGGGGATGCGGCGAAGGCTGCGGTGAGGGCCGAGGCGGGGGCTGAGGTGCGTCCAAAACAAGCAGAGCGGCTGCGCGAAATGTGCGAGGAGATTGAAAAACTAAGGAGCGAGCGATGACCCGCGAAGTCATGCAGCAGGCGCTGGAGGCGTTGGAAAAAGGCCGCGAAGCCGCGCAGGAGGTCGCAGACCGTTTTCATGCCGAGATGGCGGGCTACAAGCAGCGTCGGCACGATGCCCTGGACGCGGATGTGCAGAGCATCGACCGAGCAATCACCGCCCTCCGCGCCGCCCTATCCGCCGTCGAAGTAGCTACGTCCGTCGACGCCAAACCTGACGCTTTATAGAAGGCGGGCGAGGCTTATTCGAACGCAGCGCCGAGTGATAAGGAGGAGAAATGAAACTGACCGAGTGGTATCCGGCGAGCATCAAGCCGGTACGAGAGGGCGTGTACGAGACGAATATGTCGGGTCGCCAGGGCTATTCGTACTGGACCGGCAGACAGTGGAGCAACCAGAGCAAGCACGCCGTCTACGCGGAACGCCATAAGACGTGGCTCAGCGGCGCGAGCCAGAAGAAGAACTGGCGCGGCCTTGCGGAGCCGCCGCCCGCAGCGCTGAGCGGCGAGGAAGAGGTGACGCGCTTGGTACGGTGGCTCACAGCGCCGCGCGCCAAGGGGACGAAATGACCCTCAGAGACGCAAGCAAGCAAGCCCTCGAAATGCTCCGCATCGTCCAGGCGTCCGATGCCGAGCACGGCATCCGTGACCCTGACCTCGCTTATGCAATCGACGCGCTCGCGCACGCGCTGCATCCGACGAAGGTGCCGGCACCGGAGAACACCGAGCAACGGGTGAACAAATTCGGTTTCCTCCGGGGGCAGCGCCTGCTGGTCGTTGGCGGTAAGCTCGACGGTCACATCGTCCGGTTCGACGGCGTAGCAGGTGCCGCTGCAATCTACGCGCTGCATGGCAATCAGCGAGTCAGTGTGCGGGTTAATCTTCTGGAGACAGTGTGATGGACAAGACACCGTGGTATCCGGCGCACATCAAGCCCGTGCGGATCGGGTGGTACGAGATCGGCACAGTCGGCGCCTCCGAGGGGGAGATGATGTTCTGGGATGGCCGCTTGCTGTGGTGGGAGTGCGACCGCGTGCCCTGCTGCGGGTCGCTGCTGCCCGGGGACATGTGGCGGGGGTTGACTAAGCCTAGCCGCCCGTGACCCGCGCGGTCCTGACCTACCGATGGGCGCCCGTCGTCGACAACGTGCCGCACCTTGAGTACGGGCTATGGAAGCACAAGCTGCACGCGGTGCGCGCAGCCCAGGAAATTGTGTCAGTACGAACCGGAGGAACGCACGCAAGCGCCGTTAAGATCTACTACCGCATCGATCCGCTATGGCAAAAAAAAAAATGCCCGCCGAGGGGGCGGGCGAAACAAGCAAGGCAGGAGTAAGAACCATACCATGAAAATATTCGACCATGTACTGACCCCGGACGGGCGCCTAGGCGTCATCGTCAGAGTGCACCCCCTACTGTGCGACGTGCGCCTGCCGGCGCCGCACCCGGACTGGCCGTGGTGCGTCGTGGAGTCGCTCCCGCGCCAGCACTTGGCGCCCGTCGAAGTCGTCTACGAGGAGGCGCTCCTATGATTTGGGCCGCGCTCGCACTCGTAGTGGTGGCGGTCATCGCTGCCGCCACCGACCTCTAGCCCACCACCCGGAGCGGGCCGTTCGGCTGTTCGGCCAACGCCCGCAGGTCGGTCTTGCCCAAGTGCGCCATCTCCGGCGCGACCACCAGGTGCTTCTTCGTTGGGTGCGCGCGAGAGTGCACCAGGCCCATGTCGATCCACCGCGCCTCTTGGAAAGCATGGAGGAGCGCCGGCACGACGATCTTGACGTTCTGCGGCGCCGCCCCCTGCAGCCGGTCGATCAGGCGGATCCACGGGCCTACGACGGCGCCGCGTGCGAACTCGCCCCGGCGCTCCATCATCTCATCCGCCAGCCAAGACTCGGCCGCGCTCATGCCCGCCGCCTGCACGATCGCTTTCGCATCCGTCAGGCGCGGCGTGGCGCCGGCGTTGAACTTCGAGACATCGCGCGCCATCAGCCAGGCGGTCACCGCCTCGCGGCCACCGGCCGCGTACCAGACCCATAGGCGCTTGGCTACCTGCTCATCCATCCGGGGCGTCCCCGACCATAAAACGAACCACCGCCGGTCGGTCG
>JBEIFU010000291.1:0-3147 GCA_040382295.1 Alphaproteobacteria bacterium | reverse complement strand
GCGGGTCGAGGTTGCCAATGACTATACGCCGGGCGTGTGGCGGCGCATGACGCGGATCGACATCGAGTTCAGCCGCAAGAAGGCCAACGGGCAGAACTGGGACCTGTGGCCGATGACGGAGCCGGAGCTGCAGGTCTGCATTGTCGAGGGGACCGAGTATCGCAAGTGCTACGGGCCGCTCAGTCCGGAGCTGGCGGCGTGTCAGGGGCGCTATCGCTGCGTGACCGAGGTGATCAAGGTGCCGGACGTGCCGTTCGCCATCGAGCTCAATGAGTGGGACGACTACAACAGGCCCGATCCGATCGGCCGGATCGATTGCGATGTCGGCTTCGAGTGCCGCTTCCCGCTGGGGCGCGTGAAGCTGCTTCCGGTGACACCTTAAAGAAGGTCAGGCGGCCTCTTCTTCCTGTTCGTCGTCGGCCTGCTGCTGTTCCTGGGCGGCCTCGATCCAGCCGCGCAGCTCGTCCTCGTCGGGCGGGGCTGCGTCGCGCAGGAGGCGCTGGCCGTCGGGGGTGTCGCAGAACTCGTCGAGCATGTTGAGCAGCATGTCGGGGTCGGCATTCGCGAGGTCGTCGATCTCGCGTACGCCGACGGCGACGAGGAGCTGGGCGGCGATGCTGTCGAGCTCGGGGATCGCGAGGGCGAGGGTCGCCTGGGACTGCCAGTCGCGGATGACGCGCGCCGAGATGTGCTTGAACTTCAGGCGCGTGGCCGCGTCTTCGGGTGAGGCCTGCAGGAGGTCCTCGACGGTGTGGATGCCGATGGCCGTGAGGCGGCTTGCGGTCTTGGGGCCGATCGAGGGGGCGAGCTCGACGGGGCTCTCGTGGCTGAGGCGCAGCTCGGTCTCGTCATCAGGCGTTTCGATAATGGTCTTGGGCGCGGGCTTGGGTGTCTGGGTCGCGCGGGCGGGGGCGAGGCGGGCGGCCACGAGGCGCGTGCGCTCGGCGATGGACATGGTGCCTGACGGCTTGGCTACGGCTTCGGCGGGGAGCTTCACCGAGGGCTCGACGCGGGTCGCGGGTTTCGTGGCGGCCGGCTTGATCCTCTTCGTCACGCGCGCGGGACGGCCGGTGCCGTGGAGGCTGCCGGTCTCGCGCGGCCAGAGGGCGTCGATGTTGGACAGGGGCTGGCGCAGGATCTCGGCCGCATGCAGGCGGCGCACGGTGCGGTCGTCCTCGGCAAGGGTCTGGCGCAGCTTTCCCGTCTGGCGGTACTCGCGATACATGGCGCGGACGGTCGCGCGCTCCCTTTCATTCGCCATGGCGCGGGCGAGGCTTCGGCCGGGTGCTGCGATCAGGGCCTTGAGCGTGCCGAGGCCGAGGCCCGTGCGCGGGGGCAGGACGGCGGCCTCCAGCACGGCGCGCTCGAGGATGCGGGCGAGCATCACGGTCGCGTAGCCATAGAGCCTGGCGCAGACGTCCTTCATTTCCTGGTCCGGGCCGCGGCGGGGGCGCCTGACGGCCTCAGGGAAGCTGAAGTGGTCGATCAGCGTCTCGTAATGCGGGTTGGCGTATTTCGCGCCGGCACGCACCATCTGCTCGAGCCAGTCATTGCCCTGCAGCACCGGCACGTCGGGATAGCCGCCGAGGTCCTGGACGAGAATGAGCTGCAGTTCGTCGTAAAGGTGGGCGAGGCTCAGGTCCACGGCGCGGTGGATGACATTTTCCTCCTCGGTCTGACCGGTGTGGAAGGGGTGCAGGACGTCGATGACGTAGTGGCTCATCACGCCCGCGCACCAGGCGGCGTGCTTCCAGTCCTTCTGGGCGAGGGCGCGCACGGTGCGGCGGTACCATTCGCGCGTGGCCGCGGGGGCGCCGCCCCAGTCGCCCTCGCGGACATGGAGGACGTGGTTGCGGTAGTCGCGGAACGTGTCGTCGGGTGCCGTCGCGCCCCTGAGGTAGCTTGCGCTGTGGTGCAGGAACAGGTTGCGCCAGAGGGCGCCGTCGGTTCCGCGCAGGTGCGTCAGTGCATCCAGCGCCAGCCGGTGGTGATTGGCCCGGCAGGCCGTCCCTCTCAGCAAACGCATCAACATCGACATCGCACGGCCCCCAGAATCACATGGGAGAGGCTCTCGCGCCGCGGTTAACGGTGTGTTAACGATACGCTGTGGCCTGTCGTTTTGTGTCAGGTGCAGAAATCTGCAGGCCCGGGTTCCCTACAGTGGCGGGTGCCTCTGTAACGGATTGGTTTTCTTCAGTCTTTGGTTCTTCCTGTGTGTGGGCCTGCAGTTTCCTGGCAGGGTGTGTTCGACCTTGCATTCGCCCCGGTCCGGTTTGATGCGGCCTGCCCCAGGAAGGGGGTTGGCCGCCCCGGCCTCACGCGAACATGAGTGACTGGCGCCAGTCGCAGACAAAATATGAACATCCGGGCCCCGGGTCAAGGGTGCGCCCTGGTCATTATTGTCGCAGCGGTTCGAAATTGACGGGCGTCTGGCGCTGCCCCGGCGCGCGGTCGTGCTAAGGATCTGCGCATGGAATGGATCATGACATTTCTGAGCTGGCTGTTCAGCTGGTTCTGGCGCCGCCGCACGCCGGAGGCCGCGCCCGCGGCCGCGCCTGATGCGGCGCCGGCGCCCGCCGGGCGCGCCGCGGCGACGCATGTGCCGCGCGGGCTGCAGCATCACTGGCTGGTCGATGAAGGCGTTGCGCACTGGAACGCGCAGCGCAAGGCCGAGGCCTTCCGTCCCGACTTTGCCGGCTATGATTTCGTCGCGCAGGCAAAGGACACGCGATTATGGGGACAGCCTGCCGATCTGGGTGGGGGAGCGCGGGTGATCCTCGCCGATGTCGATTTCATGGGCGCGAAACTGGCGAGGGCCGTGCTTGCCGGCGCCGATCTGCGGCGCGCGCAGCTGCAGGGTGCCGAGCTGACTGGCGCCGATCTTGCGGGCGCGAACCTCGAGGGGGCGGACCTCACCGATTGCGACCTGCGCGAGGCGGTGCTCGAGGGAGCGGATCTTTCGCGCACGCGGCTTGTGCGCGCCAATCTGGCGGGGGCGAAGCTTGAGGGTGCCAACCTCGCGTGGGCGGATATCTCGCACATGGCGGGGGATGCGGCGCTTCAGGGCGCCAATCTGTTCGGGGTGCGGCGGGGGTAGGGTGATGCTGTCCCTGATATTATGACGGGGTTGAAAGCGCGTGGGGAAGG
>JBEIFU010000290.1:0-3149 GCA_040382295.1 Alphaproteobacteria bacterium | reverse complement strand
GCAATTTCAGCGATCGCCTTCGGCCGGAAGGCCGCACCCGTTGACGGTAACATTGAGCGGGTGCTCTCGCGCCTAAGGGCGATCGAGGAACCGCTCCCCCTCTCAAAGCCTCGGATCCGAGACATTGCGCGTGAACTCGCCCCATCCCGCGGTTCGGGCGACTTCGCGCAGGCCATGATGGACCTGGGCTCGGGAATTTGCATCCCAAAGGCGCCCGCCTGCCTGATCTGCCCATGGCACGACGAGTGCGACGGAAGGAAAAGGGGGATTGCAGCCGACTTGCCGCGTCGCGCGCAAAAAAAGCCGCGCCCGACCCGCCGCGGCGCAACCTTTGTGCTCTTGTCGGAAGCAGGCGAGGTCTTTCTCGAGCGCCGCGCCGGCAAGGGGTTGCTCGCGGGCATGCATGGTACCCCCGTGACACCGTTCCTGGAGCACGCCCTCGACGACATCATGGCTGCCGCCCCTGCACGCCTGACCTACAAACGCCTCCCGTCACCCGTGACCCACACCTTCACGCATTTCGACCTTGAACTCGATGTGCACGTTGCCTGCGTCGTTTCACCCGAGGAAATGAAGGGGCCAGGCGAGTGGGCGCCCCTCAAGAACCTGTCAGCCTTCGCGCTGCCGACGCTGTTTCGCAAGGTGATCCGCGCCGCCGTCGCTGACGCACCGACACCAACGAAAAAGGGCCGGCGCAGCCCTTGAGCGTGCACCGGCCCCTCTTCAACACCCCACCACAGGGTTGTTGTTCTTGTTATCCTGGTCGTCCGTCAGGCCATTTGTGCACGTATCTGCTGGCGCAGAAGATCGATGGGCTTCAACGCGCCCTCGGCGTCGAAGTGCCAGAACGTCCAGCCGTTGCAGGCAGGCAACCCCTGCACATGGGCAGCGATCTTGTGGATTGAGCCCGATGCATCGCGGCACACGAGCGAGCCATCGGCCCGCACCTTCGCCGTGTAGCGCTTGGCCGGATCGTAAAGCTTGGTACCCGGCTCGAGCAGGCCGCGCTCGACCACCGTGCCGAACGGCACGCGCGGTTCTTCCTTCTTTGACTTGGTAACTTCGAGGTCTTCCGCGGAGGCGCGCGTCACCTGGGCGATGCGCTTCTTGGCCACCGATATGTAACTGGAGTCGCGCTCGATACCGATGAAGCGCCGGCCCAGTTTCTTGGCAACAGCGCCCGTCGTGCCGGTGCCGAAGAAGGGATCGAGCACGATATCGCCAGGCTTCGTCGAAGCCAGCAGCACCCGATGCAGCAGCGCTTCCGGCTTCTGGGTCGGATGGGCCTTCTGCCCCTTGTCGTCCTTGAGCCGCTCACCACCCGTGCAGAGCGGGATCAGCCAGTCAGAGCGCATCTGCAGGTCATCGTTGAGCTGCTTCATGGCCTCGTAGTTGAAGGTATAGGACTTCTGGTCCCGCGACTTCGAGCACCAAAGAAGTGTCTCGTGCGCGTTGGTGAAGCGGCGCCCCCGGAAGTTCGGCATCGGGTTCGACTTGCGCCAGACAATGTCGTTCAGGAACCAATAGCCCACGTCCTGCATGATGGAGCCGACGCGATAGATATTGTGATACGAGCCGATGACCCAGATCGTGCCGTTGTCCTTCAGGACCCGGCGCGCGGCCTTCAGCCAGTTACGCGAGAAGCGGTCATAGTCCTCGAAGCTGGCGAAGCGATCCCAGGCATCATCGACCGCGTCGACCTTGCTGTTGTCCGGACGCGACAGATCGCCCTCAAGCTGCAGGTTGTAGGGCGGGTCCGCGAAAATCACGTCGACGCTCTTGGCTGGAAGTTCGTTCAGCATGGCGATCGAGTCGCCCTTGATGATCGTGTCGGCGTAGTTGTTGATCAGTTTGGTCTGCAGACCCATGCGGTTTAGCCCCCGTGGTGCTGCGTCTCGACGATCACGCGGGCGCGCGTGCTCAGCTGCCGGAATGCCGTCAGGACGCAAGTGGTGATGTTGAAGCGCGAACCGGTTCGCAATTGCCCTACCGCAACCGGCTCTTACAGGAGAGAGCTTGAATCGTGCGCGATTCGCCGTCAATAAGTGTTTTGAATCAGAAAGTTAACGAGAGAATCGATGTTGAAGGATTAAGTGGGGCACCCACTACATCTAGAAGTGGAATCGCAACAAGCCTGTGCATAACCAGTTAATCAACGCGTTGTGCCGCTCGGGGCTGTGCAAAAACTCGCTCCGGGGCAAAAAATCAGGGCAAACAGCCGCGTCGCAACTGCGCAACGGGCGCGAAACTTGCGCGATGATGCGCCGATGGACCCAGCCGCACCAACGCCTCGAGATGATCGGCCGTTCCATAGCCCTTGTTGCGCGCCCATCCATAACCCGGACACGCGACGTCGAGCTCATTCATGACCCTGTCGCGTGTCACCTTGGCAATGATCGACGCAGCTGCGATCGACAGGATCTTGCCGTCACCCTTCACGATGGCCTCCGCCGGGCAGGGCAGGGCGGGAACCTTGTTGCCATCGATCAGCGCATGCACGGGTTTGATCGACAAACCGTCGACCGCCCGGCGCATGGCCAGCATCGTGGCGGCGAGGATGTTGATCCGGTCGATCTCTTCGACGCTCGCCAAACCGATGCCCACCTCAAGCGCGGATGCCATGATCGCATCGAAGGCCTTCTCGCGCCGCAACTCGGTCATCTTCTTGGAATCATCGAGCCCAGTTGGCAGGCGCGCCGGATCAAGGATGACGGCTGCGGCGTAGACAGGCCCCGCCAGCGGACCGCGCCCTACCTCATCCACGCCCGCGACCGGGCCGCCAATTCTGCATTCCAGCGTGAAGTCCGGCATGGCAGGCGGTCCGTCAAAAGAGATCGAGTTGGTCCCCCGTCGCTCGGGGCACTGCGAAGAGGTCCACGCGCGACGGCATTCTCTCCCGGTTAAGACCCAGGCGACCACACGCAAGCTTAAAGCGCTTCGCCAGCAGCTCCGCATAGGTTCCTGTACCTACCATGCGTTTTCCCCATTCCGCATCATAAGCCTTGCCCTGCCGCATGGAGCGCAAGACCGACATGACATGCTTCGCGCGCCCGGGATGCTCGGCCTGCAACCACTCCTCGAACAGCGCCTTGATCTCAAGCGGCAGCCTGACAACGATATAGGCCGCATTGCGCACGCCTGCGTCGCGG
>JBEIFU010000289.1:0-3163 GCA_040382295.1 Alphaproteobacteria bacterium | reverse complement strand
CTGGGGGAAGGTCAGGGTCGCATCGCTGCGGAAGAGCCAGTTGATGTAGTCGCCATAAGCGGGCTCGTCAGGGCCTACGCGCAGGGGCGTGGGGGCGTGCTTCTCGGCGAGGTAATGGCAGATGCCGGAAGATTCCGTCAGCGTCGCGTTGCCGTCGACGAAGGCGGGCACGGTCCCCAGCGGGTTGATGTTGAGATAGCCCGGATGGAGCGCACGGGGCGGGAAGGGCATGTTGACGAGCTCGTAGTCGAGGCCGAGCTCCTCGAGCGCCCAGAGGGCGCGCAGCGAGCGGGCGTCCTTGCAGTGATAGAGCTTCATGCCGTTCCCTGTCCCCGTTTTCTCAGAAGCCCTGAAGGCGGGCGTAGCGGTCGCGGTGGAAGCTTTCGCCGCCATAGAGCGCCTCGGCCACGCGGGCGCGCTTGAGGTAGAAGCCCGCGTCGTGCGCATCGGTCATGCCGATGCCCCCGTGCATCTGGATCGTCTCGCTGGAGACGAGGTGCAGGGTTTCGCTGGCGCGCGCCTTGGCGAGGCTGGCCCACTCGGCGATTTTCGGGTCGTTGCGGTCGAGCGCGTCGAGTGCCGCGCGCACGCAGGACTTCGTCATCTCGAGTTCGCCGAACATCTTCGCGGCGCGGTGCTGGAGGGCCTGGAAGCCGCCGATCACCTGGCCGAACTGCTTGCGCGTCTTGAGGTATTCGGCGGTCATCTCGAAGGCTGCCTCGGCCTGGCCCAGCATTTCGGCGGCAAGACCGATGCGGGCGCGGTCGAGGATCTGGTCGAGAAGGGCAGCACCCTCACCGACGGGGCCGAGCGGTTCTGCGTCGATATTGGTCAGCGTGATGTCGGCGGCACCCCGGCTGTCGACGGTGACAAGCTCGTGGCGCGCAAGGCCTTTTGCATCACCGTTCACGAGGAAGAGCGTGATGCCCTTCGGATCGTGCGCCGTGCCGGAGGTGCGGGCGCTGACGATGAAGAGATTGGCGGTGTGGCCGTCGGCAACATAGCTCTTGCAACCATTCAGCACGTAGCCCGGGCCTGACTGGGTGGCCTTGACGGCGACGCGCGTCGGGTTGTGGTGGGCGCCTTCCTCGATGGCGAGCGCCGTGATCGCCTTGCCTTCGGCGATGGCGGGCAGGTGCCTTTTCTTCTGCGCGTCAGAGCCACCGAGGATCAGCGCCGCAGCGCCTATCATGGCGGTGGAAAGCAGGGGCGAGGAGACAAGGGTGCGGCCGGTTTCCTCCAGCACGAGGCCAAGGCCTACATAGCCGAGGCCTGCGCCGCCATGTTCTTCCGGCACGATGATGCCGGGCCAGCCGAGCTCAGCCATGCTCTTCCAGAGGTCGTCGTCGCGGCCATTCTTCTTGTCGTCGCGCATCTTGCGCAGGCGCGTAACGGGCGCGCGGTCGCGCACGAATTCACGCGCCGAGTCCTTGAGCAGTTTCTGTTCTTCCGAGAGTGAGAAGGTCATTGTGTGTCCCTCAGGCCAAGCACGCGCTTGGCCACGACATTGAGGTTGATTTCCGTTGTGCCGCCTTCGATCGAGTTCGCCTTGGCGCGCAGCCAGCCGCGCGTGACGGCGAGTTCGTCGGTCTTGAAGCCTTCACCGCCCCAGCCGAAGGCGCGCGATCCTGCGGCCTCGACCATGAGTTCGGTGCGCTCCTGGTTCAGCGTGGCGCCGGCGGCCTTGAACATCGATGCCATGTGGCTGACATTGGCGCCGGCCTTTGCCTCTTCGGTCGCGCGCTGGACGCTGAGGGCATAGGCACGCTCGTTCATCTTGTGGCGGGCGATGCGGGCGCGCAGGTCGCGGTCCTCAAGAAGGCCAGTGGTGTCAGTGCCGATGCTGGCCTTGGCGATATCCACCACGTCGAGGCGCGCACCCGAGCCGAAGCCCGAGATGTTCGTGCGCTCGTACTGCAGCAGGCGCTTGGCGATCTCCCAGCCGCCATTCTTGCGGCCGACCATGTTCTCTTTCGGCACCTTCACATCGGTGAAGAAGGTCTCGCAGAAAGGCGAGTCGCCCGAGATCAGCTTGATCGGCCGCGTCTCGACACCCGGGCTCGTCATGTCGATCAGGACGAAGCTGATGCCTTCATGCTTGACGCTGGTGTCCGTGCGCACGAGGCAGAAGCACCAGTCCGCGTGGTTGGCGTACGAGGTCCAGACCTTCTGGCCATTGATGAGCCAGTGGTCGCCCTTGTCCTCGCACTTGGTCATGAGGCCGGCGAGGTCGGAGCCTGCGCCCGGTTCTGAATAGCCCTGGCACCATCGGATCTCGCCGCGGACGATCTTCGGGATGTGCGTCTGCTTCTGCTCGTCATTGGCGTATTCCAGCAGGACAGGTCCCAGCATCCAGAGGCCGAAGGAGAACAGCGGCGGTCGCGCCTGAAGACGGCGCAGCTCGGACTGGAGGATCGCGTTCTCGCCCGGGGTCAGGCCGCCGCCGCCGTATTCACTTGGCCAGGTGGGGGCGGTCCAGCCCTTGGCGGCCATGCGGTCGAGCCAGAGCTTGGCCTCGGGGTTCTTGAAGATGAATTTCTTGCCGCCCCAGGTCGCCTCGTCGTCGGCGGCCATGGGCGTGCGCATGGAGGGCGGACAGTTGGCCTCGAGCCAGGCGCGGGTCTCGGCGCGGAAGGCGTCCGGGCTTGCGGTGGTCATGGTGATGGATCCCGATGGTTGAGTGGCGTAACTCTTCCCGAGCAGCGTGCCGGATGCAACCGGAAAACCCGCCTTCGCCGGGTCTGGGCGGGTGATCCAGCTTCCGCTACGACGCGTTGCCTTCCTGAAACCGTGCATGATGGCAGGTGGTACAGGCCGCCGGTTCCGCTATCATGACAAGATCTCTATTCACACGTCTCGAAGGTTTACTCATGTCAGCATCGCCTCAAGCCATGGATCGTTCCCGGATCGACAAGGACGCGCTGCGCCGCAAGTACCGCGAGGAGCGGGACAAGCGCCTCCGGCCCGAGGGCAACGAGCAATATGTCCAGATTGCAGGCTCGCACGCGCATTATCTCGAGGATCCCTACACGCCCTTGAAGGAGCGCGCGCCGGTCACGGACCATGTGACCTTTGCCTTCATCGGTGGCGGCTTCTCCGGCCTCGTCACGGGGGCTCGGCTCAAGGAGGCCGGCATCAACGACGTGCGCATCATCGAGAAGGG